>CAZLAW010000007.1:0-17118 GCA_964557625.1 uncultured Marinicella sp. | reverse complement strand
TGTATTGTCTTTTGCGGTTTACAGCGTAGCTGTAAGAAGCGAAAGGCAAATTACCGGCCAACAAAGTTGGCTTGAGATTTTACTCAGTGAAGTTATCTTCAGACTTTGAAGGGTGACTAAAAAAGCCATGTCCCGTAATTAAACCTAAAAACATGTCAGCCGTTGGTGCGCGAAGCGCATCAGCAGCTGACTCATCAGTGTATTGTCTTTTGCGGTTTACAGCGTAGCTGTAAGAAGCGAAAGGCAAATTACCCTTACTTGTCCTCTTCCAATCCCACACCATCCATGCCCATGGATAAGGTGTCGGCGTCGCCGCCTTGAGAGAGTTTAATGGCGAGGCGAACTTCGTTGGCAGAGTCGGCGTGACGCAGGGCGTCTTCGTAAGTGATCTCGCCGGCCTGGTAGAGTTCGAACATGGCCTGGTCGAAGGTCTGCATGCCCATGTTGGTGGATTTTTTCATCAGGTCTTTGAGTTTTTCGATTTTGCCTTTGCGGATGTATTCTTGTGCCAGGGGTGAATTAATCAGAATTTCCACCGCAGCACGGCGACCGTTGCCGTCGGGGGTTGGAATCAGCTGTTGCGCCACCATGGCACGTAAATTAAGAGATAAGTCCATCAGTAACTGGTCGCGGCCGTCTTTGGGGAAGAAATGCAAAATCCGGTCCAGGGCCTGGTTGGCGTTGTTGGCGTGTAATGTTGCCAAACATAAGTGACCGGTCTCAGCGAAAGTCACGGCCTGTTGCATGGTTTCTCTGGTGCGGATTTCGCCAATCATAATCACATCGGGGGCTTGACGCAGTGAGTTTTTTAAAGCCACTTCAAAGCTCTCGGTGTCCAATCCCACTTCCCGTTGAGTAATCACACAGCCCTGGTGTTCATGGACATACTCAATCGGATCTTCGATGGTGATAATATGACCGGTGGTATTGACGTTTCGGTAGCCAATCATGGCGGCCAGTGAGGTGGATTTACCGGTTCCGGTACCACCGACGAAGATAATAATACCACGCTTAGTGAGGGTTAACTCTTTGAGTACTTCAGGCAGTTTAAGTGATTCAAAGGTCGGGATTTTAGATTCCACCCGACGGATCACCATACCCACAGCATTGCGTTGATAAAAGGCACTGACCCGGAATCGGCCGACACTGGAGACGCCAATGGCGAAGTTACATTCGTGGGTTCGTTCGAATTCTTCTTTTTGATAAGGCGACATAATACCGGTGACCATGTCCCTGGCCTGAGATTTGTTTAACGGCTGTTGGGTGATGGGGATCACCCGACCATGGATTTTAATACTGGGTGCCAGGCCGGCGGTGATAAATAAATCTGATGCCTTTTTGTGCACCATTAATTTAAGGTATGAATTAAAGTCCATGGGTGTCTCCTGTCATCAATGTATCATTAATCAAAATCAGCCTTGGATACGGCACGTGAACGGGCCTGGGCTTTGGCAATTAATCCGCGATTGACCAAATCTTTTAAGCATTGATCCAGGGTCTGCATGCCGATTGCCTGACCGGTTTGAATGGATGAATACATTTGTGCCACTTTATCTTCACGAATGAGGTTTCGAATGGCGGGAATACCAATCATAATTTCATGTGCGGCGATGCGGCCGCCACCAACCCGTTTAATCAAGGTTTGTGCCACCACTGCCCGCAGTGATTCGGATAACATGGAGCGTACCATGGGTTTTTCACCGGCGGGGAACACATCAATAATACGGTCAATGGTTTTGGCCGCTGAGGTGGTGTGCAGGGTACCGAATACCAAGTGCCCGGTTTCTGCCGCAGTCAGGGCCAGCCGGATGGTTTCCAGGTCACGCAACTCACCCACCAGAATAATGTCCGGGTCTTCACGTAAGGCCGAGCGTAAGGCGTTTTCAAAACTCTTGGTGTCGCGATGGACCTCGCGCTGGTTGATTAAACATTTATTACTGGTGTGTACAAATTCGATTGGATCTTCAATGGTCAGAATGTGACCGTGCTCTTTTTTATTGAGGTAATCAATCATGGCCGCCAGGGTTGTCGATTTACCTGAACCCGTGGGTCCGGTAACCAGAATCAAACCACGTGGTACATCAATAATGTCTTTAAACACCGCCGGACAGTTCAGATCCTCAAAAGTGAGAATTTCTGTGGGAATGGTTCGAAACACACCGCCACAGCCGCGGTTTTGGTTAAAGGCGTTAACCCTGAAACGGGCTAATCCCGGTATTTCAAAAGAAAAGTCAATTTCGTAATTTTCTTCATATTCCTTGCGTTGGTAGTCATTCATGATGTCATAAATCATGTCATGCAATTCCTTATGTTCCAGCGGCGGCAAGTTAATCCTTCGAACATCGCCATCAACCCGAATCATCGGTGGTAACCCGGCGGAAAGATGTAAATCCGACGCTTTATTTTTGACTGTGAAAGCCAGTAATTCTGCAATATCCACTCAATACTCTCAACTTTAAACAGTTTATTGAGTTTAGCCTTGTTAAGTGATAAATTCCAGCATGGTGTATAAAAAAATAACGAAAATATGACCAAAAACAGCATTTTATTCGGCCTGGTTGTCCTGTTGGCCGGCTGCCAGACAGCACAACATCAGGTTTCGATTAACGATGTTACATTTCAGGTTACCCTGGCAGAAGACGATAACAGTCGGGCCATGGGCTTGATGTATCAGGAATCATTGCCTGATGATCAGGGTATGTTATTTATTTTTCCGGACAGCCGGCCGCGTGCTTTCTGGATGAAAAATACGCTGATTCCCCTGGATATTCTGTATTTTAACCATAACCTTGTATTGGTCAGTATCCAGGCGGATGTGCCACCATGCCGGAGTACCACCACCCGATGTCCCAATTACCCCAGTGAAAAACCGGCCAAATATGTGTTGGAAATTAACGCCGGTCTGGCCACAAAATATGGTTTTAAAGTGGGCGATCAGATGATTCTTGACTTAAAAAATAAGGTTACAGCTACATACCGATAAAAAAAACAGTTATGATGGGCCATCGAATTTTCACTCAAAGCATACGTTTAGCCAATGGTGATGACGTATACAATTAAAAAAGAACGGGAACTATATAAATGAATTTAAAAAAACTGTTACCTTTTTTTCTGTTATCTGCGGCGATGCCAGCCTGGGCTGTTAAAGCCGACGAAA
The DNA here is from genome assembly GCA_964557625.1 of uncultured Marinicella sp. GTDB lineage: Bacteria > Pseudomonadota > Gammaproteobacteria > Xanthomonadales > Marinicellaceae > Marinicella. The sequence continues at coordinate 13,961 of CAZLAW010000007.1, read as the reverse complement.
AAATCAACGAAATCGTTCAGCCGATTTCAGATGCGATTGCCGGGGTGGTGTTTTATTCCATCGCTATTCCCGGCGGTTATCAGGCGCCGATTGTCCTGATTTGGCTGATTCTGGCGGCCACTTTTTTTACCCTTTATTATAAATTTGTCAACTTGCGATCGTTCCGTCATGGTTTTGATTTAATTCGCGGTAAATATGATCACCATGATGCCGATGGTGAGGTGACGCACTTTCAGGCGCTTTCGACCGCCTTATCCGGCACTGTGGGCCTGGGTAATATCGCTGGTGTGGCGGTGGCGGTCAGCTTAGGCGGTGCCGGTGCCACTTTTTGGATGATAGTGGCCGGCTTTTTGGGCATGTCAACAAAATTTGTGGAATGTACTCTGGGGGTCAAATACCGCACTGTGCTGGCCGATGGCACCATTCACGGCGGGCCAATGCAGTATTTAACCAAAGGATTTAGTGAACGTGGTTTTCCCAAGTTTGGAAAGTTTTTAGCCATTTTCTTTGCCATCATGTGTATTGGCGGCTCTTTTGGCGGCGGCAACATGTTTCAGGCCAATCAATCTTTCCAACAACTGGTCAGTATCACTGGTGGTGAAAACAGCTTTTTGGTGGGTTATGGCTGGGTCTTTGGTTTAATTGTGGCGGCTTTTGTGGGCATAACCATTATCGGTGGTATTAAAGGCATTGCCAAAGTGACTTCTAAATTGGTGCCTTTTATGGGCATTATTTATGTGCTCACCGGAATTGTGATTATTGCCATGAATTACCAACATGTTCCTGAGGCGTTCAGTGATATTTATTATGGTGCGATGGATGCCAAAGCGGCCTTTGGTGGTATTGTGGGCGTGTTAATTGTCGGCTTCCAGCGGGCTGCGTTTTCTAACGAAGCCGGCATCGGTTCGGCGGCCATTGCGCACTCGGCGGTGACCACCAATGAACCGGTAACCGAGGGTTTGGTGGCGTTGTATGAACCTTTTATTGATACGGTTATCGTGTGCACCATCACGGCTTTGGTGATCGGTATTACCGGTTATATACCGGCCGCTTCAGATGACACCATTCAGGGCATTGAGCTGACTTCTGCGGCCTTTGCCAGTAATGTTTCATGGTTTCCTTACGTGTTAACGCTGGCGGTGGTGCTATTCGCGTTTTCAACCATGTTGGCCTGGTCTTATTATGGTGTGCGGGCGTTTACATTCTTATTTGGTCCCGGCAAAAAACAGGAAACCGTTTACAACATTATGTTTCTGGTGTTTGTGGTGATTGGTGCTTCCATGAACTTATCGGGCGTGATTCAGTTTTCAGATGCCATGATTTTCGCCATGTCGTTTCCGAATATAATCGGGCTGTATTTCCTGGCGCCGGTGGTGAAACGTGAACTGAAACAATACTTTAAAAAACTGCGCAACGATGATTTGCCGACTGTGGATTAGTTGAAGGATTCTAACAGAATAAAAAACCGGCCCAATTTACCTGGCCGGTTTTTTTTATTAATGGCGACGTTTTTTGGCCACTTTTAATCTTATCTGACGCGATTCGGCGTCACCATCCTGCTCAAGCGCACCGGGAAACGGTGCAAATGGGGCCAAACTTTCTCTGATGGCCTGCTTTTCAGATGACCTGTGCCGGCACGCGTCTTTTTTTAATGTGGGATTGTTATACATATTCGTACCTCACAAATATTTGTGGATATAAGCCATTTTAATTAAAATATTAGAGCAAACAACCCAATTTTCAAGCCTTTAGACTTTATTTGTGTTGAAATAGTACCTTTTCAACAATAGATAGATTCTTTAATAATAAGAAGGAAAAACCTCATGACAATAAAAGTAGCAATCAATGGTTATGGCCGTATTGGCCGTTGTATATTACGGGCGCTTTATGAACTTAAACAACACGACATCAAAGTGGTCGCCATTAATGACTTGGGAGACGCTGAAGCCATGGTGCATTTAACCCGCCATGACACCGCCCATGGTCGTTTTCATGCTGACGTCAGTATCCATGATGATGTCATGACAGTTAACGGCGATGAGATACGCATATGCCATGAACAGGATCCGGCTCAATTGCCATGGGAAGAACTGGGGGTTGACGTGGTGATGGAGTGCACCGGACTATTTAGGGAGCGGGACAAAGCGGCACTGCATATAAAAGCAGGTGCTAAAAAAGTGATTATTTCAGCACCTGCCAACGGTGAAATTGATAAAACCGTGGTTTATGGTGTCAACCATCAGGTACTGACGGCTGACGATACCGTCATTTCTAATGCCTCATGCACCACCAATTGCTTATCCCCTTTGGCGCAGGTATTGCATCAGGGGATTGGTATTGAGTCTGGTTTGATGACGTCCATTCATGCGTATACCAACGATCAGGTACTCAGCGATACGTATCACAAGGATTTACGTCGGGCACGCTCCGCCACCATGAGTCAAATTCCCACCAAAACCGGTGCGGCGGCGGCCATTGGGTTGGTATTGCCGGAACTTAACGGCCGGCTGGACGGTTATGCCATGCGCATTCCTACCATTAATGTGTCGTCCGTGGATTTAACCTTTATCGCCAGTCGTGAAACCACTGTCGAAGAGGTCAATGAAATGGTAAAATCAGCGGCCGATCAGTCGGAAGTGTTGGCCTACAACGATGAGGATTTGGTGTCGGTTGATTTTAACCATAACCCCTATTCTTCGATTTTTGATGCCGGCGTCACCAAAGTAACCAACGGGCGTCTGGTTAAGGTATTGGCCTGGTATGACAATGAATGGGGTTTTTCCTGCCGTATGCTGGATGTGGCAGAAGCCCTAATGAACGCCTAAAACGTGGATGGTAATGATGAAACTCATGAGCGAACTAAAACTGTCTGACCGGCGGGTTTTAATACGCGAAGATTTGAATGTGCCCATGGGTGCAGGTCATATCACCGATGACAGCCGAATCCAAGCCGCTTTGCCCACCATCCAGGAGGCGCTGTCACAACATGCCGCGGTTATTTTGGTGTCCCATCTGGGGCGTCCAACACCGGGTCAATTTGATCCGCAGTTTTCTTTGTTACCGGTGGCCAATCGCCTCAGTCATTTACTGGACTGTGATGTTAAGCTGATTAAAGACTGGCATCGGGGTGTGGATGTTGCGCCCGGTGAAGTGGTGCTGTTGGAGAATATTCGCTTTGAAGCGGGTGAAAAAACCAACGATGAGACATTGGCCAGACAATTAGCGGCGTTGTGCGATATCTTCGTGATGGATGCATTTGGTACCGCCCACCGTGCCCACGCTTCAACCACCGGTGTGGCGCAATTTGCCCCTTCAGCCTGTGCCGGCCCGTTGTTGGTAAAAGAACTCACAGCGTTGGAAAAAGGCTTAAAAAACCCGGCTAAACCGATGTTGGCAGTGATTGGTGGGGCCAAAGTATCGGGTAAACTACAGGTGTTGCACAGCCTGGTGGATAAAGTGGATAAACTGATTGTCGGCGGCGGTATTGCCAACACCTTTATCAAGGCAGCCGGTTTCCGGGTTGGACAATCTTTGTATGAACCGGAATTAGTTGACGAAGCTAAACAGCTTATTGAAAAGGCCCAACAAGCCGGTAATGAAATACCGATTCCCGAAGATGTTGTGGTGGCTGCACAATTCAGTGCAGATGCCCTGGCGGAGGTTAAATTGGTCGATGAAGTGGCCGATGATGACCTGATTCTGGACATTGGTCCAAAAACAGCCGCCTTGTATGCATACATTGCTCAACAAGCCAAAACGGTGGTCTGGAATGGGCCGGTTGGGGTGTTTGAATTCCCCCAGTTCAGTCGAGGGACTCAGTTATTGGCTGAGGGTATTGCTCAGGGCAACGGTTTTTCCATGGCCGGCGGTGGCGACACCCTGGCAGCGATTGCCAAATATGGCATCGAAGACAAGATATCTTATATTTCCACCGGTGGCGGGGCTTTTTTGCAGGTACTGGAGGGCAAACCCCTACCGGCGGTCAGCCAACTTGAACAAGTGGCTAAGCGGTAAATCCGCCGGCCAAATCGATTTAAAAACTTAACAGGAATGATTATGACAGACAGAATTGATGAAATGATTGAAACAGCCGCCGCCATGGTGGCTTCAGGGCGTGGGGTACTGGCGATTGATGAAAGTACCGGCACATGCCAAAAACGCTTTGACACCATCGGTGTTGAATGCACGGAAGATAACCGCCGTGACTACCGTCATATGTTGTTGAGCGCGGAGGGCCTGGGCGAGTATATTTCCGGTGCCATCTTGTTTGATGAAACCATTCGCCAAAAAGCACCCGACGGTACCCCACTGGTTAAAATTATGCAGGATGCCGGTATGATTCCGGGTATTAAGGTGGATAAAGGGGCCAAAGATTTGGCCGGTTTCCCCGGTGAGAAAGTCACCGAAGGTTTGGATGGCTTGCGAGAGCGTTTGGATGAATATTATGACCTGGGTGCCCGGTTTGCCAAATGGCGTGCGGTTATCACCATTTCTGAGCATAACCCAAGCCAAACCTGTATTGAAGCCAACAGCCATGCACTGGCACGTTACGCCGCATTATGTCAGGAAGTTGGTTTGGTACCCATTGTGGAGCCGGAAGTGTTGATGGATGGCAGCCATGACATTGCCACTGCTTATGAAGTCACTGAACTCACTTTAAAGTCTTTGTTCAACCAACTGTATGAGCATAATGTTATCTTAGAGGCCTGTGTGTTGAAATCTTCGATGGTGGTCTCCGGCAGTGATTGCCCGGAACAAGCGGATGCCGAAGAAGTGGCCGAAGCCACTTTGAGTTGTTTCTTTAATACCGTACCCGCGTCATTGGCCGGCATCGTGTTTTTATCCGGTGGTCAATCTGAAATTGAAGCCACTGAGCATTTGAATGTGATGAACCAAATGGGTCAATTACCCTGGCCGCTGAGTTTTTCCTATGGCCGTGCCTTGCAAGCTTCTGCCCTGAAAGTCTGGGGCGATAATCCGCAAGCTAACGTCAAAGCAGCGCAAGCTGAATTGTTACACCGTGCGCGCATGAATTCATTGGCCACCTTGGGTCAATATGACGAACAGGCCGAGCAAGGCTAAGCAGTCGAACCTGAAAAATCCGGGACGGACTTTTTCAGTTATGACCAAAGATAAGACGGCGGATTAACCCGGGTGGTTAAGCCGCCGTCTGATGAAAACAATTTGGGGTGACAACATGAGTCTTACTGAAGACATGAAACAAGCGGCGCTTGAATACCACCAGTATCCAACGCCCGGTAAAATTAAAATCACGGCCACCAAAGCCTTAACCACGCAAAAGGAGTTGGCTTTGGCGTATTCTCCCGGTGTGGCAGCGCCGTCAGAGGCGATTGCCGCAGATCCAAACAAAGCGGCTGATTACACCGCCCGCGCTAATATGGTGGCGGTGATTTCCAACGGCACCGCGGTGCTGGGTTTAGGAGATATTGGCGCCCTGGCCTCAAAGCCGGTGATGGAGGGCAAGGGCGTGTTGTTTAAAAAGTTTGCCGGTATTGATGTCTTTGATATTGAGATTGATGAAAAAGACCCCGATAAACTGATAGAAATTATTGCATCTCTGGAACCGACCTTTGGTGGAATCAATCTGGAAGATATTAAGTCCCCGGAATGTTTTGAAGTGGAAGAAGCGTTAAAAAAACGCATGAAAATACCGGTGTTTCATGATGACCAGCACGGCACTGCGATTATCACCGCCGCGGCGGTAATCAATGCCTTAAAAATCACCGACAAAAAAATCGAAGACGTTAAGCTGGTCACTTCAGGTGCCGGTGCCGCGGGCATGGCATGCCTGGATTTGTTGGTTACCATGGGCATGCAACGTGACCACATCATTGTGTCTGATTCATCAGGTGTTTTATACCAGGGGCGCAAGGATTTAACCGACCCCCGGCGTATTGAATACGCCCGGGGCGTCAAACAACAAACCCTCACTGAAGCGCTTGAGGGGGCAGATATCTTTTTGGGCGTTTCAGTGGCCGGTGTGCTCAAACCCGATATGCTGAAAAAAATGGCCAAAGATCCGTTAATTTTGGCTCTGGCCAATCCCACCCCTGAAATTATGCCGGAGTTGGCACTCGAGGTCAGACCCGATGCCATCATTGCCACCGGTCGCTCTGATTACCCCAACCAGGTCAATAATGTACTGTGTTTTCCCTATATTTTCCGGGGTGCGCTGGATGTGGGTGCCACCGCCATCAACGACGACATGAAAATTGCCTGTGTATATGCACTGGCCCAATTGGCCCGTCTAGAAATCAGTGATGTGAGTCGGGAAGCTTATGGTGGTAAAGATTTGAATTTTGGTCGTGAATACCTGATTCCGCAACCGTTTGACCCCCGCATTCTGTTGCATGTGGCGCCGGCGGTGGCCAAAGCCGCTATGGACAGCGGTGTGGCCAAGCGACCGCTTGAAGATTTAAAACAATACGAACATCAACTCAGTGAGTTTGTCTACCAAAGCGGCTTACTGATGCGACCGGTGTTTGATCAGGCCCGTAAAGATTTGAAGCGGGTGGTGATTGCCGAAGGTGAAGATGAGCGGGTATTGCGTGCGGTTTTAACCATCAACAATGATCGATTGGCCAAGCCCATATTAATCGGCCGGCCTGACGTGGTACAGTCACGCATTGAACGCATTGGTATAAACCTCACCATTGGCGAAGATTTTGAACTGGTCAATCCGCAGGATGATCCGCGATTTTATGAGTACTGGACGCTTTACCACAAACTGATGGAGCGTCGCGGGGTCAGTCCGGAAATCGCCAAAGCGGTGGTCAGAACCCGCACCACGGTGATTGCTGCTTTAATGGTTAAACGCGGTGAAGCAGATGCCATGCTGGCAGGATTAAACGGTCGTTACCATAAAGTCCTGCAACACATTATTGATGTGATTGGTTTAAAAGACCAGACACCGTCCAGTTTAAGCGCTGTGGCTACAGATCGCGGCAGTTATTTTATCACCGACACCAATGTTAATCCCAACCCAACAGCCGAAGAAATTGCCAGTATGGCCATCAGTGCCGCTGAGCGGGTCAGGGCTTTTGGTAAAACGCCGCGTCTGGCCCTGTTGTCTTATTCAAATTTCGGTACCCGGGATGGTGAAAGCCCTGAGAAAATGCGTGCGGCGCTGGCTTTGATTAAGCAACAGGCCCCTGATTTGCAGGTGGAAGGAGAAATGGATGCCGAATATGCACTGGTTCCAAACATTCGCGCCAAGGTGTTCCCGCATGCTGATTACACGCAAAAAGCCAATTTATTGGTGATGCCCAATCTGGACACTGCAACCACCGCCTTAAATATGATAAGATATTTTTCAGAAGGTGTGACGGTCGGTCCCATGCTCATGGGTACCCAATTACCGGCTCATGTACTCAACCCATCCTCTTCTGTCCGCAGAATTTTAAACATGGTCGCCATCGCAGCTGTTGACGCCCAAAACACCCAAGTGAAGTGATATTATGACAAACATTAAAACCCAACATGATATTGACGAATTAGAAACCCAGGAATGGCTGGATTCATTAAAAGCCGTGATTGCGGAAGAAGGCCCTGAGCGGGCGCACTTCTTAATTGAGCAACTGATTGATTTAAACCGCCGTTCCGGTGGGCATTTGCCTTACCAGGCGACCACCGCCTACCTCAACACCATTCCGGTAACGGAACAAAAACAATCCCCCGGTGACAGTGATTTAGAGTGGAAAATCCGTGCCATCATCCGCTGGAATGCCATGGCCATGGTGGTCCGTGCCAACCGTCGCCCCGGCTCTCTCGGTGGTCATATTGCATCCTTTGCTTCGGCCGCCACCATTTATGACGTCGGTTTCAATCATTTTTTCCGTGGCAAAGACCACCCTTCCGGCGGTGATTTATTATATGTACAAGGCCACAGTTCTCCCGGCTTTTATGCCCGTGCCTTTTTAGAAGGCCGTATTAGCGAAGAACAACTGGATAAATTCCGCGAAGAAGTGGGTGGCAAAGGCTTGTCTTCCTATCCACACTCCTGGTTGATGCCTGATTTCTGGCAGTTTGCCACGGTGTCCATGGGACTGGGACCGATTCAGGCCATTTATCAGGCACGATTTATGAAATACCTGCAAAGTCGCGGTATCATCGAAAAAACCGATCGCAAAGTCTATTGCTTTTTAGGTGACGGTGAAACTGATGAACCGGAATCATTGGGTGCCATTTCTTTAGCGGGCCGTGAGAATCTTGATAATCTGGTGTTTGTGATTAACTGTAATTTACAACGCTTAGACGGACCGGTTCGTGGTAACGGTAAAATTATTCAGGAACTTGAGGGCGTGTTCCGTGGTGCCGGCTGGAATGTGATTAAAGTGATTTGGGGTTCTTACTGGGATAAACTATTTGCCAAAGACAAAGACGGCTTATTGCGCAAACGCATGGAAGAAGCGGTGGATGGCGATTATCAGATGTATAAATCCAAAGACGGCGCTTATGTGCGTGAGCATTTCTTCGGTAAATACCCGGAACTCAAAGCCATGGTGTCACACATGACCGATGAAGACATTTGGCGCTTAAACCGCGGTGGTCATGATCCGCACAAGATGTTTGCCGCTTATGCCGCAGCCACCGCTCATGAAGGCCAGCCAACGGTGATTCTGGCGAAAACCGTGAAAGGCTATGGCATGGGTCCCAGTGGTCAGGCCGCCAACACCACCCATCAACAGAAAAAAATGGACACCGAAGCGATTCGTGAATTCAGGGATAAGTTCAATGTGCCGATTAAAGATGACCAGCTTGAGGAGGTGCCCTATTATAAGCCGGCAGATGATTCCGAAGAAATGAAATATATGCTGGCCCGGCGTGAAGAATTGGGTGGTTTTTTACCACAACGCAGTTATGACGATCAGCCTTTAAAAATCCCTGAGCTGGCGGCTTTTGAAAGTATCACCAAAGGTTCCGGTGAACGTGAGATTTCAACCACCATGGCTTTTGTGCGGTCACTGGCGGTGATGTTACGGGATAAAAACATCAAACAAAAAATCGTGCCGATTATTTGTGATGAAGCGCGTACCTTCGGTATGGAAGGTTTGTTTAGACAGCTGGGTATTTATTCCCACCAGGGTCAGAAATATGAGCCGGAGGACTCCGACCAACTGATGTTTTATAAAGAATCAGAAGACGGTCAGGTGTTACAGGAAGGCATCACTGAAGCCGGTGCCATGTGCTCATGGATTGCCGCGGCGACCTCCTATGCGAATTACAACACGCCGATGATTCCGTTCTATATTTATTATTCCATGTTCGGCCATCAGCGCATCGGTGATCTGTGTTGGGCCGCCGGCGATATGCGCGCCAAAGGCTTCTTATTGGGCGGCACATCCGGCCGCACCACCTTGAATGGTGAGGGTTTACAGCACCAGGATGGCCATTCTCACCTGATTGCCTCCACCGTACCGAACTGTATCAGTTACGATCCGACCTACGCTTATGAAGTGGTGGTGATTCTGCAATCAGGCTTGCAACGCATGTATGCGGATAATGATGAAGTGTATTATTACATCACTTTACTCAATGAAAATTATCCCCACCCTGAAATGCCCGAAGGTTGTGAAGAAGGCATTATTAAGGGTATGTATAAACGCAAAGAACGGCCGAAAAAAGGCAAAGCACAAGCCCAGTTACTGGGTTGTGGCAGTATTTTACGGGAAGTGGAAGCCGCCGCTGAACTGTTGCACAAAGATTTTGATGTGGCCTGCGATGTGTGGAGTGCCACCTCATTCACCGAACTGAAACGGGAAGGCCAATCGGTGCAGCGCCATAACCGCTTACATGCCGATAAAAAGGCTAAACTCAGTTATGTGGAGCAATGTTTAGACAAACAACCCGGACCGGTGATAGCCGCCAGCGATTATGTGCATGATTTCGCCGAACAAATCAGGCCCTGGGTGAAGGCACCGTATGCCACTTTGGGCACTGATGGTTATGGTCGGTCGGATACCCGTGAGCAATTGCGGGAGTTTTTCGAGGTATCGCGAAACCACATTGCGTATACCACGGTGGTTGAACTGGTCAAAGCCGGTGACTTACCCAAAACAGCGATTAAAAAAGCGATTAAAACCTATAACATACAGACGGATTTAGACGATCCACGCGTCTCTTAAGACAATTGAGGACAGTATTGTGACTGATAGCAAACAAATTAAAGTACCTGATATTGGCGATTTTACCGATGTGCCAGTGATTGAGGTTTTGGTCAGTGAAGGCGATGAAATCAACGCGGAAGATCCCATTATTACCTTAGAGTCTGAAAAAGCCACCATTGAAGTGCCCAGCCCGGAAAGCGGTACTGTGGTGAAAGTGTTGGTCAATGAAGGCGACACTGTTTCTGAAGGCTCGCCGATGATGGAACTTAAGGTGGCAGAAAGTGAGGTCTCAAAAGAAGATTCACAAGACGCCACAGAAGAGAAAAAACCGCAACAGGAAGCGTCAAAAAAAGAGCCTGAACCAGAACCAACCGAATCCGCTGATAAAGCCGACGATTCTGACAGTAATGACAGCGGCCCAAAACCACCGCCGGTGCCCGAAGAGGTGCCCACAGAACGTGTCGGTAAACTGGCCCATGCGTCACCGGCGGTGCGTAAATTTGCCCGTACACTGGGTGTCGATGTGTCCCAGGTTAAAGGCAGCGGTCGCAAAGGTCGGATTACCAAAGAAGATGTTGAAAAACATGTGAAAACCGCAATGCAATCCGGTGACACCGTAGTGAAAAGCGGTTTTGATGTGCCACCATTCCCGGCGGTTGATTTCACTGAGTTTGGTGAGATTGAAACCAAAGCCTTAAGCCGGATTCAGAAAATTTCCGGTAAATACCTGCACCGAAACTGGGTCCGTATCCCCCATGTGACGCAATACGATGAAGCCGATATCACCGAGCTGGAAGAATTTCGCCAGGAAAACAAACAAGACGCCAAAGACATGGGCTTTAACCTCACGCCACTGGCGTTTATGGTCAAAGCGCTGGCCAAAGCCCTGAAAAAGTTCCCCAAATTTAACAGCTCACTGGACATCAACGGTGAGAATTTAATTTACAAAAAATACTTCCACATTGGTATTGCCGTGGACACCCCGGATGGTCTGGTGGTGCCGGTGATTCGTGATTGTGATAAAAAAGAAGTGTTTGAAATCGCCAAAGAAATGGCCGAAGTTTCACAGCGGGCCCGTGACGGTAAACTATCCCCCGATGACATGAAAGGCGGTTGTATGTCGATTTCATCTTTAGGGGGTATCGGCGGCACCGCATTTACGCCGATTATCAATGCCCCGGAAGTGGCGATTTTGGGTATTTCTCGGTCACAAATGAAACCACAATGGAATGGTGAAGAATTTGAGCCGCGTTTAATGTTGCCGTTGTCTTTAAGTTATGACCACCGTGTGATTGACGGCGCCGATGCGGCCCGGTTTATCGTGTATTTATCCGATATTCTGTCTGATATGAAGAAAATGCTGTTATAAACCATGCCTCAATGGCTGGATAATTTAAAGCAAACAATGGCGCAAGCCAAAGCCGCTGCTGAATCAGCTGATACAGAAGATGTGGCGCACGCGCGATTTAACGATGAATTCAGCCATCAGGTAGATTGGACTCCACTGCGACCCGGTGGCAGCAATTTCGGCACCCATTATCTGGTCTCGCCAGAATCCGGTGGCCGAACAATGATGTTTAAAGCCACCAAAGGTGGTCTAATTTTTGGTTTGGTTTTTTTACTCATCGGTTTGGCTATACTGGGCATCATGATCTGGCAGATTGTGCGCGGAGAAAGTGCCAGGCTGCTGTGGGTGGGACTGTTTATTGGTGTACCCTTTACCGTCGCCGGTTTTTTCCTGGTTCGCTGGCTGACCAGACCGCGGGTGTTTGATTTGGTGAGCCGCGAGTATTACAGCGGATTTAAAAAAACCGGCAGACAACACCGCGATAAAATCACGGACTTAAACCAGGTGAAAGCCCTACAGCTGATTACAGAAAGGGTCAGTGGCAGTAAAAGTCGTTATAACAGTTATGAACTGAATTTAATTTTAACCAACGGACAACGTGTTGCAGTGGTTGATCACGGCAATTATGAACAAATTTTATTGGACGCAGAACAATTGTCCTGGGCCTTGCAAGTGCCTTTATGGGACAACACTTAAATAAATGAGGATACCATGAGTAAAACAATTGACATAACAATACCCGATATCGGTGATTTTGATAATGTACCGGTGATAGAAGTGCTGGTGAGCGTTGGTGATGAGGTTGAAAAAGACCAATCATTGATTACTCTGGAGTCAGAAAAAGCCACCATGGAAATCCCCAGCCTCGAAAGCGGCACCATAAAATCATTGGATGTCAGCGAAGGCGACAACGTGGCCAAAGGCGCTGTTATTGGCACCATGGAAGTCAGTGAAGACAGTGGCGAATCGGATGAGGCTGAAAAACAACCGGATCAACAAAAACCACCTGAAAAAGCATTAAATGCGACGGATCAATCCAAAGAAAAATCTGCGGATAATAAACCCCATCAAGACAACCAAAAAACCGTATCACAAGACCACGATTATGACACTGATCTGGTGGTGATTGGTGCCGGACCCGGCGGTTACACCGCAGCTTTCCGGGCCGCTGATCTGGGCTTAAATGTCACTTTGGTGGAACGTTATGACAACCTGGGCGGGGTCTGCCTGAATGTCGGTTGTATCCCCTCAAAAGCCTTGCTCCACACCGCTTCAATCATCCGCGAAACCGAAAGCCTTTCTCAGCATGGCGTGGTGTTTAAAAAACCCGAGATTGACCGTGAAAAATTGCTCGAATTTAAAAACGGCGTGGTCGGAAAACTCACCGGCGGACTGGCACAAATGGCCAAACAACGTAAAGTTACACGCATGACCGGCGAAGCGAAATTCGTTGATGAGCATACTTTACAAGTGGGTGATGATAAGTTGAGCTTTAACCAGGCTATTATTGCCGTGGGTTCACGGGTCTTTAAACTGCCTGATATGCCCTGGGATGATGAGCGTCTGATGGATTCTACCGACGCCCTGGCTATGACAGAAATCCCGAAATCTTTATTGATTATCGGTGGTGGTATTATCGGTCTGGAAATGGCCACAGTGTATTCGGCGTTAGGCAGTGACATTACCATTGTCGAAATGATGGACCAGTTAATACCCGGCGCCGATAAAGACCTGGTGAAACCGCTGCAGCAACACCTGAAGAAAACCATGGGTGCGGAGATTAAACTGAAAGCCAAAGTCACCGAATGTAAAGCCATGAAGTCGGGCCTAAAAGTCACCTTTGACGGCGAAGATAGTGAAACCTATGACCGGGTTTTGGTGGCTGTGGGCCGCCGCCCCAACGGTGATTTAATAGACGCCGATAAAGCCGGTGTCGAGGTCGATGACCGAGGTTTTATTTCGGTGGATAAACAAATGCGCACCAACGTTAATCATATCTTCGCCATCGGTGATGTGGTCGGTCAGCCGATGCTGGCGCACAAAGCCACCCATGAAGCCAAAATTGCCGCTGAAGCGGCCGCCGGTGAAAAAGTCTATTTCGATGCCCGCGTGATTCCTTCAGTGGCCTACACCGATCCGGAAGTCGCCTGGGTGGGGCTGACTGAAAATGAAGCCAAGGAAAAAGACATCGCCTATGAAGTCGGTAAATTCCCCTGGGCCGCCAGTGGCCGCGCCATCGGTAACGACCGCACCGAAGGCTTCACCAAGCTGTTATTCGATCCTGAAACTGAACAAATCCTCGGCGCCGGTATCGTTGGCACCAATGCCGGCGAGCTGATCAGCGAACTGTGTCTCGCCATCGAAATGGGCTGTGAAGCCGCCGATATTAGCCTGACCATCCACCCGCACCCAACCCTGGCCGAATCCGTCGCCATGAGCGCCGAAGCCTTCGAAGGCACAATTACAGATATGTATATGCCCAAGAA
>CAZLAW010000006.1:0-36532 GCA_964557625.1 uncultured Marinicella sp. | reverse complement strand
CTCTTAAATGTTGATTCTGAAATTATGGTCGAGGGTAACCAGGTACCGTTGGTGATGATTAAATCGGGTGATCAAGGTGTGGCATTGCGGGTAGACCAAACTTTTGGCGGCCGTGAAATCGTGGTGAAATCGGTGGGTATCCAGGTGGCTTCGGTGCCGGGTATTTTCGGTGCCACCATATTAGGTGATGGTGCTGTGGTGCTTATTTTGGATATTATCCCGATGCACCGTGATTATATGCAGAAACTTGAGCGTATGAAAGCTGAGGGGATTGATATTCAGGATAGCCATGAGGAAGAAGATGTCACCACCATCATGGTTGTGGATGACTCCATTACCATGCGTCGGGCCGGTGAGCGTATTCTGAGCCGTAATGATTTTGAGGTGATGACCGCCAAAGATGGTTTGGATGCCTTGAATAAATTACAGGAGCAGGTGCCTGATTTGATGTTGTTGGATATCGAGATGCCCAGAATGGACGGTTATGAACTGGCCACCGCGATGAAGCAATCGGATAAATTTAAACACATTCCCATCATCATGATTACATCGCGTACCGGTCAAAAACACAAAGACCGGGCCAAAGCCATTGGGGTTGATCGCTATTTGGGTAAACCATATCAGGAAATTGAATTGCTGGAAAACATACAAGAGCTGTTGAATTTGGAAGATGCCTGAAGCGAACAAAATCGAGCTTATTCATGTGGGTAAGCCGCAACCTTCAGCCTTATATTTAGCCGATCAGTTGAAAGCCATGGGTTATCAGGTGGTTGAAGCCGAGGCCGCAGACTATACCGTTGATAAAGAGGTCGATACCCACGTGATTAATCTCAGCGAGGATGAGTTCAACATCGAACCGCTGGTACATGCACTCACCGATGCCGGGGTCAAAATTGTTTTTAATGACACCCAGGTCAGTAATGATTTGGTCGGCTGGAACAAAAACCGCTGGTTACGGCATATTTTACATAAAATTGATGCCAAACATAATTTGTTTCCGGAACTCAGCATCGATTCAGACGGCGATGAAATTGACTTGAGTAGCCGGGGTATTGAACAGGTGTGGGTCTTGGCCGCTTCCATTGGTGGGCCGGAGGCCATTGTCCGGTTTTTGTCGGAATTTAACGGTGATGAACCGTTGCTGTTTATTATTGTTCAACATATGGACAGCGAATTTGTTGGCATGATGGCCAAACAGCTGCAAAAAAATAAACACATTGCAGTTAAATTAGCGGCCTCAGGATTGCAGGTTACAGCTGGCGAAGCACTGTTAATACCGGTGGATGAGGGCATCGTTTTTCAATCCGACGGGCGTTTGGCGGTCAAAGATGTGAATGCCCATCGAACTGCAACACCGTGTATTGATGATGTCTGTGCTGACTTAATCAGTCAGTTAAAGTCCATTAATTTGGCGGTGTTCAGCGGTATGGCATCCGATGGTGTGGTGGGTGCCACCAATGTATTTGAAAATGGTGGTACAATCATTACACAAAGTGCTGAAAGCAGTGTGGTTTCGTCCATTTCCGATGAGGTGAGGGCCATGAAAATGTCACGTTTTGATGGCACGCCGGGTGAAATGGCACAATTTATTAAAAATCGTTTAAACAGGTGATGACATGGCCAATGATATTCGTGCAGTTTTAATACCCATAGAAAAAAACAGAAAACTTCTCTTGCCCAACGCCATGGTGGCTGAAGTGATGGCCATGCGAAGTGTTGAGAATGCTGATGTGGATGAGCCGTGGTTATTGGGCACAATTTCCTGGCGCGGCTGGGATATTCCGCTGATTGATTTTGGCTTATTAACCGGTTACCAAAATGAAGAACCGGCGGCTTTGGCCAGTACCGATAATATTGCCGTGCTCAAATGTATCAATCATCCCGAAGATTTGCCGTATTTTGCCGTATTGTCACGCGGTATACCTAAATTACAATTGGTTTCACGCGGTGATATCCAATTGCATGAGGAGCAGGAAGTCATTCACCATGCCATTGCTTCTCTGGTTTCCATCGAAGAAGAAATGGCTGATATTCCAAACATGAATTACTTAGAAACACAGTTAATCAGCCTCACAGGAGAACCCGCCTGAAAATCACTCCTCATGCGTTGCGGTCTTAAAATCGCCATATAAGGTGTGCATGGCAGCGAGCACAACCGGTGCCATGGTTTCCGTTCTGAGTACCCGCTGACCGAGTTGAATCCCACACAAGCCCTGTTTCTCAAATTGTTCTAACTCTGTGGGTGAAAATCCACCTTCCGGGCCGATAAAGACACGGCACGGCTGCTGTAGCTGAGCGCCAATGGTATGAATGGTTTGTGTGGCGGTTGGTTCTAAGTAAAGACCTGAGCGGGTTTCTGCCAGCACCTCTGTTAAGGGTTTAATCGACGCAACATGCATTAAATCAACCCGTCCGGATTGTTCACAGGCACTGATTGCCACGCCTTGCCAATGTGCTTGCTTCCTGTCATGTTTATGTTGGGCAATACGTTGTGAACAAAATTCAGTGGTGACCGGGATAAACCGTTGACAGCCCAATTCGGCGGCTTTTTGAATGCTGTAATCCATCCGGTCACTGCTACTGATGCCTTGCACCAAGGTGATATCCAGGGAACTCACCGGGGTGGTGGTATCACAGCTTTCAATGTGGTCTATGGTAATTTGATGCTTTTTGACGGCTGTGATGGTGGCATTATATTGTTGGCCGGTGGCGGTAAAAAATTGTAACCGATGGCCCGGTTTGAGTCTTAACACATTCCGAATATAATGGGCTTTGGGCTCTTCAATCACCCATTGTTTGGTCAGATCATTGTGGTTGATGGGTAAATAGATACGGGATACACGCATAAAATTCTCTGTTAGATGAGTTAAAATTGCCTATAATCAGTGAATAATGTGGAGCTATTAAATGATGAAATGCGACAAAATACAACACCCGATGAATGGTCAATCAGGATTTACCTTAATGGAGGTGTTGATTGTGGTGGTTATTTTAAGTATTTTAGCGGTGGCGGTGGTGCCCCAGTTTTTGGATGCACCGGATAAGGCGCGCCAGGCACGAGCCCAGGCGGATGTCAAAAATATCGAAACAGCCCTGAATATGTATAAATTAGATAACATACAATACCCCTCAACCGCACAGGGTTTACAAGCGCTGATCCAAAAACCCAGTGGCCGTCCTGAAGCCAAAAACTGGAAACCCGGTGGTTACCTCAAACAATTACCCGATGACCCCTGGGGCAATCCCTATCAATACCTCAACCCGGGTAACCATGGTGAAATTGATGTGTACTCCTTTGGTGCGGACGGTCAACCGGGTGGTGAAGGGCTTAATCAAGACATTGGTAACTGGTGATTTCATCGGCATGGTCATATAAGCAACGAGGCTTTACCTTAATTGAATTATTGCTGGTGGTAATTATTATCGGCATCATGGCTTCTGTGGGCGTGGGCTTAATTAAAAGCCAAACTGGCGAGCGGCAATTACAACAAAAAGCGCAGCAGTGGCAACATATGCTGACGTATTTATGCCAACAAGCGGTGTTAAACAACCGGGCTTATGGGGTTGAATTATCGCAACAATCGGTCCAGGTGATGGTGTTTGAACAATCCCAATGGCGCCCGCTGAATCAATGGTCACAAGCACTGCCCACAGAAGACCTCCGTTGGCAGATAGATTTAGACGGTCGTCAAATGCCTTTATCTGCCGAGTTAACAAGCTTGCCCCACCTGGTTTGTTACACCGATGGTCAAATTAACCCGTTTAGACTGCAATTGCAGATGCAACAACTCCCGGCAGTCACTTATGTGTTGACTGCAGAAACTCCCTGGGAAATAACCGGTGAATGGTATGAATAAGCGCCAAGGTTTTACTTTATTGGAAGTGTTGTTGGCTTTGGTGGTCATCAGCGTGGCGCTGGTGGCTTTAGTGGAGGCCGCCGGTTTCAGCCATAAACAAATTGCTGAACTGAATCAGCGGCAACAAGCCATCCAGGTTGCAGATCAAATTCTGATGCAATTTTACCAACGACCTCAGGTGAATGATGATAGCGGGCGTCAGCAGTATAATGACCAAGTTTATTTTTGGTCTGTGGACGTAAAAAACACTGACAATCCGCGAATTCTTCGCATTGATGTTAAGGTCAGTCTTGAGGCTGATTTTGACCATGCTTTAGCCCAACTCAGCGGTTTTAAAAAGAATGAATAAGCCCGCCGGACACAAGCAACAACACGGCATGACCCTATTGGAATTGCTGGTGGCGGTGGCCTTGCTGTCGGTTATTTCAGTGATGGCTTTTGCCGGACTTTTGACCCTGTCTGAAGCGAAACAACAGATGGAAGACAGCGTGGCTCAGATGAACCGGGAAACAGCTGCCCTGGGATTATTCCAACAAGACATCAAGATGGCCACTGGCCAGGTGTATTTATTTAATCCAAGTAAGGCGGCGGATTTTCGCGGTGATGCACAATCCTTGTACTTAACGCGTTTTAATCCCTTTCTGGCAGTGCCGAGACGAGGCATGATAAACCCGGTGAATAACAGACCGGCTCCGGTGATTTCGGTGCGTTGGTTTATGCGCGATGGTCAGTGGTACCGGGCCACCCGTTCAGCACTGAGTACACCCCATGCACCCTGGCAAGAGCAGGCGATGCTGCCCCTTCAACAAATATATTGTCGATACCGATCGGTGAGCGGTCGGGTGTTGGATCGCTGGCCGCCTGATGATGATTCAACCAATGCATTACCGATTGCGGTGCTTTGTCAAATCACCACTGTTTCGCAACGACAATCAGACTTAACTATCACACCCTGGCAACAGATATGGTAAGTCATAAGCAACAGGGCATGGCCTTATTGATGGCCCTGGTGATGATGGCCATGGCTGTCACTCTGGCGACCGGCTTGTGGTACAGCAGTCGCTTGAGTCTGTTTCGCACCCACCACAGCCACCAAAATCTTCAGGCGCAGCATTTGAGCCGGGGATTGTTGTTGTGGGCCGGCGATATATTAGAGCAGGACTATGCCGAAACAAATCAGGCCTACGATACCCATCATGATGCCTGGCAACAAGGAATCAGCGGTATGGTGGTCGAGCAAGCGGTGTTATCCGGCGAATTAGCAGGTATGAACCACCTGTTTAACATCAATAATTTGGTGATCAATAACCAGGTGTCTCAGGTGCATGTTGATTACTTTAACCGTTTGTTGGAGGCACTCCATTTAGACGTTCATATGACCGATAAAATCATCGATTGGATTGACGTTGATCAACAACCCAGACCCGGCGGTGCAGAAGACTTTGCCTATGCGGCTCAAAATCCGCCGTATCAAACCGCCGGTGCACCGTTTAACCATGTGAATGAATTGCGGCTCATCGCCGGATTGGACGACGCACAATTTGAACAGTTATCCGCTTACGTGACGGCTTTACCGGTGAATAACCGTGCCACCTTAATGAATATCAATACAATCCCGCCGGTGATGATTTCAGCCCTTGATCCGGCCATCAGTGAAGAATTGGCAATACGCATCCACCAACAGGGACAAGCCAGTTTCACCCAAGTGGATGATTTTTATCAGTTTGATGATGAGCTGCGATTTTTGCCCGGTTTAAAGGACAAAAAACCGCTTATCAACCAACTGATTGGTGTTCAAACCCGGTGGTTACAGGCGCGAACCGAAGTGGTATTTGGTGAGCACCGTTATCAACAATACGCACTGTTAAGCAGAGATGACAGTGGTGCCGGTCGGGTTTTAATGCGTTCACCCATTCCTTTCCTGCCCTAAATTTTGCTAAACTTATTGATGAGAGAGCATTGAATTAATCATGAATCGTGTTAAAAGGTCTAAAACGTCACCACTTTGCGTTAGAAAAAAGTGTTTGGAACACTTTTTCTTGCAAGTTCCAAAGGGGAGAGATGCATGGATGCGTCGAATAAAACGTGCTACTAACAGACTGGTTTTGTTTTTGTGGTGGTTTGCCGAAGGCAAGAAGCCACAAAATAAAAAACGTAAGAGCCGTGTATTAGACTGTGTTTCCTGCCTTGATTGGTGGCGTTATAGTTCTTTTTTCCATCGACTTAAATTTACCCAAAGGTCTCTATGATGAAAATTGCTTTTGTCGCCAGTCAGTCTGAAAATGCTCAACAGTCACTGAGTCAATTGATTGACCGTTATGGTCAGACTGATACAGATGAAGCCGATGTGATTGTGGTGCTCGGTGGTGATGGGTTTATGTTGCACAGTTTGCATCAATTTATGTATCAAAAAACACCTTTGTTCGGTTTGCGTCGAGGTACAGTGGGTTTTTTAATGAATGATTACCGGCCGGATAACCTGGTTGAGCGAATACAGCAAGCCCAGAAAACCATTTTACATCCCTTGTCCATGACCGCCGAGAAAGTCAATGGTGAAACATTTAATTCTCTGGCCATCAATGAAGTGTCATTATTGCGACAAACCAAACAATCAGCCCACATAGAAGTACAAATTAATGGTCAGACCAAAATTGACAACCTGGTGGGGGACGGGGTGATGGTGGCAACCCCCGCCGGCAGTACCGCATATAATTTATCCGCCCACGGGCCGGTGATACCCCTGGGAACACAGGTTTTGGCGATCACGCCCATCAGTCCTTTTCGGCCGCGGCGTTGGCGTGGTGCCATTATTCCCAGTCATGCGGAAGTTTGTTTTAATGTAAAAAACCATCACAAGCGACCGGTGGCGGCAACAGCGGATAATTTTGAGGTGCGTGATGTTAAACGCGTGACTGTGACCGAAGCACGGGAAATCGAAATTGAGATGTTGTTTGATGAACATCATAATCTGGAAGACCGCATCATCAATGAACAGTTTGCTTAACCCATTATGTTGACCTTAGCGATATCATCACGCACTTTATTTGATCTGGATGAGGCGCATAAAATATTTTTAACCGAGGGTTTGTCCGCTTATCGTGACTATCAACTGGCCCGCGAAGATGAACCCTTAGAGCCGGGGGTGGCTTTTCCTTTGGTGCATAAATTACTGAACATCCATCACCCGCAAACCGATGAGGAGCTGGTGGAGGTGGTGTTGGTGTCACGGAATAACGGTGACACCGGTTTGCGTATTTTTAATTCCATTGAGCATCATGGCTTAAATATTTCCAGGGCGGTGTTCAGTAACGGTGGGTCGCCTTATGATTATTTACCGGCGTTGGGTGTGGAATTGTTTTTATCGGCCCATAACTCCGATGTCATAGGTGCCATTAAAGCCGGTCATGCAGCGGCCCATTTGATGACCCGAAAGTCAGTCAAATCAATCGATCCGCAAGTGCGCATCGCCTTTGATGGGGATGCGGTGATTTTTTCTGATGAATCTGAGCAAATTTATCAATCCGGCGGTCTGGAGGCTTTTCGTGAGAATGAACATAATCTGCGTAATCAACCGTTGACACCGGGACCCTTTGAGCGGTTTTTAAAAAAACTGCATGATTTGCAAACCCTGTTTCCACCCGGCGAGTCGCCGATTCGCACAGCATTGGTCACAGCGCGCTCAGCCCCTTCACATAAACGGGTTATCCTCACTTTGCGCAGTTGGGGAATACGCATTGATGAGGCTTTGTTTCTGGGTGGGCAGGACAAATCTGATTTTTTAAAATCTTTTCGGGCGGACATTTTCTTTGAAGATCAGTTGACGTATGTAAAAACGGCCTCAGAGCATACCGCCACCGGTCACGTTCCTTACGGTATTACCAATCATCCGCTGCAAAAAAACAAGTCCCATAAAAAATAACTTTTGATGTCTATTATCAAAGCTATTCCGGTTTCAACCGGTTGGCAGCTACCAGTCAAGGCGCGTTGTGATAAATTATTCGCTTTTGATTTTTGAAACGTAACGGTTGCCAGTGGTCCACCGCCCATTGAATTAATTGAGATTGATTCATGGTTTGACGGTCAGGAACAGGCTGGTTTAAAAGACGTAACGCCAATCGGGTGACTTGTCCGGGGTCTTCATGGCTGATGGCAGTGGCGTGGTTTTGTTTACTGAGCTTATGGCCTCTGTGATTCACAATGATGGGAAAGTGGGCATAATCAGGCGGTTTTAAACCGAGTTTTTGGTGAATATAAATTTGCCGGGCGGTGGAGTCCAGAATATCGATACCGCGCACCACGTGGTTGATACCGGTCTCATAATCATCCATAACCACCGCCAGTTGATAACTGAACAGACCGTCTTTACGGACAATATTAAAATCACCGCATTGTTGCTGCAGATTTTGTTGTTGTTGTCCCTGATAGGCGTCGTTAAATGAGATGACGTCGTTGTCCACCATTAAACGCACAGAGTGTGGCACTGCTTCGCTGATTGATTGGAAACGACAATGCCCCGGATAGGTTGAATAACCGGACAATTGTTTACGCGTGCAACGACATCGGTACGTGAGACCTGCGTCAGATAATTGATTGAGGGCCTTTTGATAAAGTTGCTGCTGCCGGTCGTCACTTTGATAAATAACCGGCCCATCCCAGTCCATGGCATAGTTTTGTAATGTTTTTATAATTTTCAGATCAGCGCCGTTAACACTGCGGGTGGTGTCCACATCTTCGATGCGCAAGTGCCATTCACCCGCATGGCTGCGGGCTTCACAGTAACTGACCAGCGCCGCCAGCAGTGATCCAAAATGTAAATCACCGCTGGGTGAGGGCGCAAATCGACCGCGATAATTCAGTACTGAATTACTCAACAGGCTCCATATGCTCGGTGGGTTCGCCGATAAAATTACCCTGGATATAATTGACTGACATTTTCCACATTATGCTCATGGTGTTGGCATCTTCGATAAACTCACAAATCACTTGTTTACCTTGGTTGTGTGCTTTTTGAACAATTGATTTGACCTTTTCCTGGGTGTCTTCATTGTCCACCAAATCAGACATAAAGGCCGAGTCAATTTTCAGTAAATCCACCGGGAAATGCTTCAGGATGCTGAATGAATTTAACCCGGAACCAAATTTTTCCACCACAATTTTACAGTTCAGGGCTTTAACGGCCTTAATGATGGGTTTCATCTTGGTGGCGTGGGTGACTAATTCGCTTTCTTTTATCTCCAGAGCCAGTTTCTGGCCGGAGACACCGGCCTGTTTTAATTGATCAGCCAGCCAACCTGGAAAAGCGGAGTCACTCAATGACTCAGAAGACACTTTAATAAACAAAGTCACATCAAAATCGGCTTGTTTGATGGCTTTGATGGCTTTACTTAATACGCGGCGGTTAATGTCATTGATAAAACCATATTTAACTGCCACCGGTATAAATTGTTGTGGGTAGATGAGCTGATCATCATCGGCTTTTAAGCGCACCAAACATTCATAAGATTGACTGTCATCGCCATCGATATTAACCACCGGCTGATAGTGCAATACAAAACGGTCGTTCTCAAGACCGCCGGTGATGCGGTCAATCCAGGCCTGTGAAGCAGCCCTGGCTTGTTTTTCTTCTTCTGCCGGGTCAAACACAGCGACCTGATTGCCACCTTCTTTCATCATGTTTTCCATCAATTCCGTGAGGGTTTTAATGACGTTATTGACCGATTCACTCTGTGGCGTTAATTGGGTCACAGCAATACTGACGGTACAATTGGTGGACGTATCGCCGGCGCTGAAGATTTGTTCGCTGATAAGCCGGACTAATTTATTGGCTGCATTTTCTGCTTTTTCGATGTTGGTTGGGATTTTCAGGATAAACAAGGCATCGTTATAACGACAATAAACAGTGTCATCCCCCAGTTTTTTCTGTAAGAATTCGGCCACATTGGCAATAAATAAATCAAAATTGCCAATGCCCAGCTCTTTTTCTAACGACTGCTCATTGTCGATACCAATCATCAGTAAACTGTCACCAGGACGGCTGCGTGCCTGATCGATATCATCAGCCAGTAATTCATGGAAATAACTGCGGTTAAAGAATTTAGTCAGCAGATCTTTGTTTTTAATTTCAAACAGTTCTTTTTCAACTTCAGGATCAACCGAGGGTAAATTAATGATAAATTGAGCGCATTGCTCGCCGTTCAAAGTGGCTTTTGAGACATCGATGAGGCCGTCAAATTTATCACCCTGGGCGGTAATCATCTGAAAGCTGAGTTGTTCATCGGGCAGAATATTCTTATTGATGTCACGCAATACTTTTTTGGCCTTGGGCACATCTTCTTTAGCAATCATGTTTAAAAAAGGTGTGACTTCCAATTCTTCAAAATCATCATATTTGAACAATTCCTGATAGGATTGATTGGTGTATGCGTGCATGCCGTCATGAATGTAAGCGATTGCCTGTTTCGATGAATCTAACAGGCTATTGACCCGTTTTTCGGTTTGTCGCAATTCTTGTGTCAATCGAATATTTTCGCGCCGCTGTTGTAAGTTTTTCATATCCCGTAAAATCACATGACGCATATGTTCGGGTAGTTTCGGCGAACAATAGGAGTTAGCCCCGGCTTCAATCGCATCGCTGATCTGATCAATATCAAAATCATCAATTAAGGCAATCACCGGTAAATCCTGTCCCATACGTTTGATGTGGTCAATCACGGTTTGAGCCGGCAATTGTTGTTGCATTTGTTGGCATAAAACCAAATCCATTTGTTTTCTTTCCAGAATACCCAGCAGACTTTCTTCGTCCACGCATCGGGTTGGTCGAACGGCAATTTGATAGTTTCTCAATAAAGACAAAATGCGTTCAGCTTCTTCTTCCGAGGAATGAATAATTAGTAGATTGATGGATTTTTCTGTGGCCAAGAAATCACTCCTGTTTGTCTAATGAATGAAAGAATATCTGACCATTATAGTCATTACGCATGGATAAGAGAAGTCAGCCAAAAAGCAATTTTGTATTCAACGTTCATGGGTTGATTAAAACAGCGCTTAAATAAGTGGTGTTTTGGCCGGCTCACCGGCTTCTTCTTTAACCAGTTTGGGCAATAAATATCCCGGCAGTTGTCGCCGCATTTCGTTATAGATACTTTGTGCCCGGTTTACGTCAACATCAAAATGAGTGGCATTTTGCACCTGATCAAAAAGATGCAAGTAATAAGGCAGTATGCCATAATCAAACAGGCGATGGCTGAGCTCAATCAAACTTTCGGGCTGATCATTCACACCTTTTAAGAGCACACTTTGATTAAGTAAGGTGATGTGGTGTTTTTTTAATTGCCGGATGCTGCTCATGGCATTGTCGGTTAGTTCATCGGCGTGGTTGATGTGGGTCACCAGCACTTTGCGCCAGGGCAGTGAATCCAGCCATTTTAAGAAAGCCGGGTCTATACGATCAGGCAGTACTGTGACCATGCGACTGTGGATGCGCAATGTTTTGAGCTGAGGCAAGTCTTTTAGCTGATCAGTCAATGTGGTGAGGCTTTGGGTGCTCAGCGTCAGCGGATCACCGCCGCTTAAAATCACTTCGTGAACCTCCGGATGGGCGCGTAAATACGCCACCACTGCCTGCCAGTTATGACGCGAAGCCAGCTGTTGTTGATAGGGGAAATGGCGTCTGAAACAATAGCGGCAATTCACCGCACAACTGCCTGAAGTCACCAGTAAAATCCGACCGTGGTATTTATGGATAATACCCTGTTGTGCCAGGGCATCATGATCGCCCACCGGATCGTTATAGGCGTTCGGATTGATGTGGGATTCTTCCGTGGTGGGTAAAAATTGGCGGCGCAGCGCATCGGGTGCGTCCGCTTGCTCAATGGCTGTGTTGATTTCATCGGTAATCACCGTTTTAAACAGGTCGTCACCTGCTTCACTGAAATCGGGATGTTGGCGAAGTCGGCGGGATGATTGTCCGTTTAAAGCCTGTTTAAGCTGTTGTTGCCAGTTTTTTTGCACAATGAACACAGTTAAAAAACCGGCTATTTTATCATGTTATCTGTATCGGGTCGGGGGGCCAGCAAATGAGTGCTCAAGTGATGCGTATTACATCATTATCGGCTGTGTTATAATGCCGTTTTTATTTTTCAGGAGCCGCTGTGTCAGATACTTACAGCACCAATCAATTCAAAAACGGCCTTAAAATCATGCTGGATGGCGATCCATGTAGCATTGTTGATAATCAAGAGGTTAAACCGGGCAAAGGCCAGGCTTTTAACCGGGTCAAAGTCAGAAACTTAAAAACCGGACGGGTGATTGAACGCACGTTCAAATCTGGTGAAAAAGTCGATGCCGCTGATGTGATGGAAACGGAAATGCAGTTTTTATATAGTGACAGTGACTTTTTCCATTTTATGGATCCCGATAGTTTTGAGCAATTTCAAGCCTCTAAAGAGGCAGTCGGTGAACAGAGCAAATGGCTTAAAGAACAGGACATGTGCATGATTACCCTATGGGATAATGTACCGATATTGGTAACACCGCCAAATTTTGTTGAGCTCACCATTATCGAGACTGATCCCGGCGTGCGTGGTGATACCTCGGGCGGCGGCAGTAAACCGGCCACTTTAGAAACCGGTGCGGTGGTGAATGTGCCGTTGTTTGTACCACAGGGTGAAGTGATTAAGGTCGATACCCGCAGTGGTGAATATGTGAGTCGGGTTAAGCAATAAAATGGACAACTGGTCTTGTCAAAGCCCGTTGCTGCTGCTGCAGCAACGGGCTTTTTTACTGGCTGAAATCAGACAGTTTTTCAATCAACGCAATGTATTGGAAGTCCAGACACCGATTTTGTCTTCAGCCGCCAACTCCGATCGTCAGATTGAGGTTTTTACCACCGAAGCCATTCATCCACAAAAACAACAAGCTTTTTTAAGAACCTCACCGGAATTTTTTCATAAACGGTTATTGGCCTCAGGCAGTGGAGATATCTTTGAGGTTGCGCCGGTTTTTCGGCGCGATGAACGGACCCCATTGCACAACCCTGAGTTTACTTTATTAGAATGGTACCGTTTGGATTTTGATTTATGCCAACTGATGGAAGAGGTGGATGTACTTTTTCATCGGTTGGCAGCGCAATTCAATCTGTCGCTGAAACCCACCATAAGACTCAGTTACCGTGAGCTGTTTCAACAATATAGTGATGTGAATCCATTTATGATGGGCACGGATGAATTACAGCAATACTGTCTAAATCAGGGTTATCAGGGTTCACAATTATCACGCTCTGAAGCCCTGGATTTCATCTTTGCAGTGGTGATTCTACCGCAACTATGCGACATAGACGGGCTGTTAATTTATCATTTTCCGATAGAACAAGCGGCCCTGGCACAAGCCAACCCCGATGAGCCCGAAACCTGTTTGCGGTTTGAATTTTTGTTTCAAGGTATTGAATTGGCCAACGGTTATCAGGAGCTGCAAGATGCCAAGTTGCAAAGGCAGCGTTTTGAACAGGATCTGCAGTGGCGTGCGCGCCATCAAAAAGCTGTACACCCCATCGATGAATATTTGTTAGCAGCCCTTGAAAACGGTTTGCCCGCCTGTTCCGGTGTGGCGGTTGGACTGGAGCGCTTACTAATGTGTTTAGTTCAAACCAATAGCCTTGATGATGTGATGGGCTTTAATGCTTTGAACAGTTAACCGGACCGCTTTTTCAGTCGGTTATCAGGGATGATTTTTACGCTCTAAACGATGACTTTTTATCGCACAAATCAGTCATCATTTTAAAAAATTTGGTGCTGTAATTCACATAAAACGAACGTTTAATTGCTTTACCTTATTCATTTAATGTTTTTTTAATAATTCTGCTTGTAATTTAAGCCCATAAATTCGTAAGATAATAGGCATTATTTTTTTGGGGACAAATGAATGAAATTTAGTTTGCGTTTACTATTATTAACCGCTGTTGTGTTTATTCAAGCTTGTAGCAGCAGCAGTAATGCGCCGCGTGCCACTGATGCACCACCGGCAACCAACCCGGGCGGCGACGTTGTCACCGGCATCATTACCGCCATTTTTGATCCGGCCTCCGGTGATCCCACCAAAGTGCCGATTCCAACCAATCTATTCTTAAAAGGCACCACTGATTTAACCTTAAATATACCGGTGGCTGATCCAACCGACTATTCCGATCCATTGGTGGCGTTAAACGGTTTAGACGGTTTCAGTACGGTGGCGCCATGGGCCACTAACTTTTCTGAAACGGTTGACCCCGCATCCGTTAATCCCGGCAGTGTCAAGGTTTATGAAGTGTCATTAACCGGTCCCGGTGGTGCCGTTACAGGTGTCAATAAACAGTTGGTCTTTGGTCAGGATTTCGTGGCGGTCGCGAATGATAAGAGTGTCAATATCGTGCCGTTAAAGCCATTACAGGAATTAACCTCTTATATGGCAGTCATAACGGAAGGTATCACCGACAGTGACGGTAATGCCGCCACCCCAAGTCAAACCTACTTTCTGGCCAAGCGTACCGCCCCGTTGGTGGACGACAACGGACAAAGTACTGATCCTTTGTTAGACAATGCCACCGCCAATGCGCTGGAGCCTTTGCGACAACTCACCAATGCCCAGGAAGCGGCGGCGGCCTCACAAGGCGTGAATCCTGACAGCATTGTGTTGTCCTGGACCATGACCACCCAATCAATTACCCCGGCCCTGGCAGCGGTCCAAAGTATTTCCGGCAGTACCTCAACCACCCTGGCCGCCACCGGCATGAATACTGCACATCCGGCTATTGGTGGTGCCGGTATTGCCGATATCTATATCGGTGTGATGGCTACACCCTATTATTTAGGTGTGCCTTCTCAAGCAAACCCAATTGCGCCCTTGAACACTTTTTGGAAAGCGGCACCCGGTGGTTATGCCCCGCCGTTTGACCAGGCCGGTTTAGATCCGACTTCACAGCATGTTACCTTTGCCAACCCGGTGCCGGTGGCCAATTCCATGCAGCAAATTCCGGTGTTGATGACTGTGCCCAATGCCGGTTCAGGCATGACCAAACCCGCCTCCGGCTGGCCGGTGATGATTTTCCAGCACGGTATTACCCGCAACCGCACCGATGCGTTGGCACTGGCTGATACCATGGCCTCAATTGGCGTGGCTGTGGTGGCAATCGATTTACCGTTGCATGGTTTAACAGATACGCAGAATCCATTTTACATCGGCAACACACCATTCGGTGCAATGGCATCTGAGCGTACTTTTGATGTGGACTACACAGATAATGCCAGCGGTGCCCCCGGCGCTGATGGGATGATTGATGGCTCCGGTGCCCATTACATTAATTTACAAAATCTCTTGGTTTCTCGGGATAATGTTCGTCAAGGAGTGGCTGATTTATTTACCTTAACTGCCAATTTACCGTTGATTGATATTGATGGTGATCAGGCCGGTGATTTAGATAACAGTCAGGTGAGTTTTGCCGGATTGTCACTCGGTGCGATGACCGGTGTTGATTACCTGGCCTTTAACCCTGACGTCAACAGTGCCGTACTGTCAGCACCAGGTGGCGGCATTGCTAATTTATTATTAGGTTCACCCACATTCGGACCCCGGATTGTGGCCGGATTGGCCGCTGCCGGCGTGGAACAAGGCACCACGGAATTTAATCTCTTTATGTTGGCAACACAAACCGTTATTGATCCGGCAGATCCAATTAACCATGGCGCCAAAGCCAGTCTGCTGAATAACGTGCTACTGCACGAAATTATTGGCGATCAAGTGGTTCCCAATGCGGTAGAAAGCGCACCTTTGTCCGGTACTGAACCGCTGATTGCGGTAATGGGACTGACCTCATATTCTGAATCAGCTTTTGATGCCGCCGGCATTGACGGTGCGGTGCGGTTTATCGAAGGCGATCATGGCAGCCTGTTGTCTCCTGCGACCTCTTTAGCGGTAACGCAAGAAATGCAGAGACAACTGGCCGCTTTCCAGGCGACCCTGGGCACCACGGTCAATATCACTGACAGCAGTGTTGTGCAATAAGGAGAGTGCGATGATTAATCAAATGAAAAAGTGTGGAGTAACAAACATGACTCACAAAAAACAAATTCAGTTAAAGCCGCTAAAAGCCGCTTTAATGCTGATGGCTTTAACGGCTTCGACCGGAGGGATGGCCAAAACCTGGTACAAAGGGGATTTAACCTTTAGTATTGATACCACCATATCTTACGGTGCGTCTGTTCGGGTGGAAGAACGTGATGAACGTTTGGTGGGCAAATCAAATTTAAATCCATTTGTTGCGGTTGATCCGGCCACGGGCCAACCCAGCACCCTGGAACAGCGCATTGCTGCACCGGGTCGTTGGTCAATAAACTCAGACGATGGTAACTTAAATTATGATGATGGCGATTTGTTTTCTAACGCCATTAAACTCACCAGTGACATTGCCTTTTCATATAATACATGGGGTGGTTTTTTCCGGGTCAATTATTTTTACGACTTTGAAAACGCCGATCGGGAAGATTTATCGCCCACCGCCAGGGAGTTTGTGGGTGAAAAATTCCGGTTATTGGATGCCTATGTGTACAAAGATTTCGATATCGGTAACCAATATGCCTCGGTTCGTTTAGGCCGACAAGTGGTGAGCTGGGGTGAATCAACATTTATCCAACAAGGCATTAATGTGATTAACCCGATTGATGTCTCGAAAATTCGGGTGGCTGGTGCGGAATTAAAAGAGGCTTTTTTGCCGATTGACATGATTACGTTCTCATCAAGCCTGACCCAAAATCTTTCGATGGAAGCGGTTTATTTGTTTGAATTCGAACAAACTGATCCGGATCCGGCGGGCACATATTTTGGTACCAATGATTTTGCCACGCCCGGTGGCGAATACGTGGCGTTAGGATTCGGTATTATTCCTGAGTATTCTCTGTTGCCTTATTTGCAGTCAATTCCAGGGGCTGAAGCGCTGGCAGCACAGACCCGAGATTTTTCGATTCAGCGTAAACATGTCGCTGGTGCCAGTGATGATGGTCAATACGGACTTTCATTTAAATATTATTCAGAACCGCTCAATAACACTGAGTTTGGATTTTATTATTTGAATTACCATTCCAGACTGCCGTTAATCAGTGGTGTGTCACTGGGTGACCCAAACCGTGGTACCAGTCCGACCACCCCGAATTCTGGTGCTTATTTCACCGAATATCCTGAAGATATTAACTTGTATGGCATCAGTTTTAACACCGTAATTCCGAATATTGGCTGGGCCTTACAGGGTGAATTGTCTTACCGAGATAATGTACCTTTGCAATTAGATGATGTGGAAGTGTTGTTTGCTGCATTATCTCCGTTAAACCCTTTGATTGAAGCACCGTATAACCGGTTTGTTTCACAGTTAGGTGATTACGGTCCACAAGAATATGTTCGCGGTTGGGAACGCCACAAAATGTCTCAGTTGCAGTTCACTACGACTAAACTGTTTGGACCCAATGATTTCTTCAAAGCGGATTCCATCGCCTTTATTGCTGAAGTGGGCTTTACCCATGTGTGGGATTTACCGTCTCAGGATGTGATGCGTTATAACGGCCCCGGTTCAGACACCGGTGGCGGCCCGTCTCAACAAACTGGTGGAAATGGTCGTAATCCGGTCACAGAGCCGGCAGCCGGATTTGCAACGGATTTTTCCTGGGGTTATCGAATGGCGGCACGATTTGATTATTTTGGGGCTTTTGGTACGCCCTGGAATATCTCGCCGCGGATTGCTTTTAATCATGATGTCAATGGCACAACGCCGGGACCCGGCGGGAACTTTGTAGAAGGCAGAAAGTCTCTTACGTTGGGTGTTAACGGTACATACCTTGAAAAATGGAGTGCTGATTTAAGTTACACCCGTTTTTCCGGTGCGGGTATTTATAATCTGATTTCTGACCGTGACTTTGCCTCATTTAACATCAAATATTCATTCTAAGACAGGTATTAATTTATGAAACTATTAACCAAAACAATCATTACCGGCTTAACCGGTCTGACCCTGGCGATGTCGGTGGCATACGCCGGCCCCAAGCCGGAAGAAATTGACCGACTGTCTAACGATCTCACGCCAATGGGTTCAGTGCGAGCCGGTAATGAAGCCGGCACCATTCCCGCTTGGACAGGCGGTATCACAGAGCCACCGGCAGGCTATCAACCCGGTGATCATCACCCCGACCCGTTTCCCGATGATGAGGTTTTATTCACCATAGACAGCAGTAATTTTAATGAGTACCGTGATCAACTGTCGGTGGGTCAAATTGCTATGTTTGAACGTTATCCGGACACCTTTAAAATGCCGGTTTATACCACCCGAAGAAGTGCCTCATTTCCTGAGCGTATTTACGAAAAAACCATTGAAAATGGTAAAACCGGCACTTTAGTGGCTAATGGTGAAGGGGTAGAAAATGTGGCTGAAGGCTTTCCGTTTCCGTTCCCTGAAAATGCCTACGAATTGATGTTTAATCATAAACTGAAATACAAAGGTACCGGTGGCGTTCGCTACAATAACCAGGCGGCGGTCACCACCGGTGGTAACTACACCCTGGTGCGCTTACGCGAAGAGTTGTACGGTAAATATTACGTACCCGGAAACACCATTGATGACATTGATAATATTTTGTTGTATTTCTATCAGGTGGTGGAAGCACCCGCTCGTCTGGCCGGTGAAATTTTGTTGGTGTATGAAACCATGAACCAAACCGAATCACCCCGAAAAGCCTGGATCTACAATCCCGGTCAACGCCGGGTACGGCGTGCCCCTAATGTGGCTTATGACAACCCCGGAACCGCTTCTGACGGTTTACGCACCAGTGATATGATTGATATGTTTAACGGTGCCATGGACCGTTTTACCTGGGAATTTGTCGGTACCAAAGAAATGTATGTGCCCTATAATTCCTATAAGGCGCACAGCAGCGATTCGTTGGTTTCAGACATGATAAAACCCGGTCATTTAGACCCCAATTACATGCGTTATGAGTTGCATCGTGTGCATGTGGTTGATGCTAAGTTACGTGACGGTTTTCGCCATATCAACAGCCGTCGAACCTTTTATCTGGACGAGGACAGCTATCAAATCCTGTTGATAGACCATTATGACAGCCGTGGTGATATTTGGCGTTTTTCAGAAGCCCACAGCATTAACTATTATGATGTGCCCACTTTCTGGTCAACGGTAGAGTCGCACCATGATTTACAATCGGGCCGTTACATTGCGGTTGGTTTAGACAATCAGGATCAGGTGAACACCTTTAACACGCCACTGGATGAGAGTAATTACACGCCCAGTGCATTGCGTAAACGTGGTCGCCGATAAATACGCCATTTTTATGGCTTAAAATAAGGCCATGGGCATCTGCCTTTGGCCTTTTTTATTGAAAAAACAGACAAGGGGACATGAGAATGATTAAAAACAGGTTTATGATTGCGACCATAATGCTGATGTTGATAACACTGAATTCCTTGGCACAACAGGTCAGTGAAGTCATGCCATTGGCCGACGATGTGTTGTTACTTTCGGTGACGAAGGTGGGCGATGAATTGGTGGCTGTGGGTGAACGCGGTCATGTGTTAAAAAGTGCTGACCAGGGTGAAACCTGGCGCCAAATTGACAATGTACCGGTCAATATTTTGTTAACCAAAGTGGTGGCAGTGAACCAGTCTGTGTGGGCTGTGGGCCATGACACCACGGTTATTCACAGTGCAGACGGTGGTGAAACCTGGGATATTCAATTTTATGACCCCGATCGTCAGTTACCCTTATTGTCGGTTTATTTTTTAAATGAGCAGCATGGATTTGCGATTGGTGCGTACGGCACCATTCTCACAACCTATGATGGGGGTGAGGAATGGCAAGACGACTTAATTCATGATGAACTGGATTACCACTTGAATGACATTACGCAGGCAGACGATGGTTATTTGTATATCGCCGGTGAAGCAGGTTATGGCTTTATGAGTGCTGATGAGGGTGCATCCTGGGATGCGATTGAATTGCCTTATCCCGGTTCCATGTTTGGCGTGTTGACCCTGGCCGATGAAGTGGTGATGTTTGGTTTACGCGGTCACGTGCTGGTATCTCGGGATCAGGGACAATCCTGGCAAAATATTCCAAATAATAATTTAAGCAGTTTATTTGGTGGTGATCGGATTGATGATAATTCCCTCATTTTAGTGGGCGCCAACGGTGCCAGAGTGATTTATCGAGACGGCCGGTTAACCACATTATCAGGCAGTTCAGCCCTTGAAATTGGTGATGACTACAGTGATGTGATGGTCATTGATCAGGGACAAAAAATGTTGTTGTTGGGAGAAGAAGGCAGCGATATTCAACATTTGGCGCAAGCGCAATAAGAGGTTTCTATGCACACGAATAATAAAAACATCCCATTTGTTGAGCGATTGGCCAACGGCTTATTTGCCGCTAAAAAAATCCTGCTAACGCTCTTAATTCTTGCCACCCTTGTTATGGCTTGGTTTGCTTCACAATTACAGGTGGATGCCGGTTTTGAGAAACAATTACCGATTAACCACGAATACATGAAAACCTTTATGGAGCATAAAGAGTTTCGCGGTGCAAACCGTATCCTGGTGGCACTGATGGATGACAGCGGCGATATGTTTAATGAACAGTTTTTCAATAAATTTGAAAAGCTCACGGACGATGTCTATTACATTACCGGGGTTTACCGTCCCAGTGTGAAATCTATATTCACCCCCAATGTACGTTTTGTTGAAGTGGTTGAGGACGGCTTTGCCGGTGGTAATGTGATTCCCTCTGACTATGTACCCGGGCCGGATATGTTTAAGACCATTCGTGCCAATATTGTAAAGGCCGGTATCGTTGGTCGTTTGGTGGCTGAAGATTTCAACGGTGCCATGATTTGGGCCGACTTACAGGAAATAAATCCCGAAACCGGTGAAAAAATTGATTACCAGAAAGTGGCCGGTGAATTAGAAGCCTTGCGCCAAAAATATGAGGGTGATGGCCAAACCGTTCATATCATCGGTTTTGCCAAAGTGATCGGTGATGTGGCCGCCGGTGCCAAATCGGTGTTGTATTTCTTTGCCCTGGCGATTTTTATTACGGCACTTTTACTTTTTTGGTATTCAAAAAACTGGAAACTCACCTTATTCCCGATTTTATGTTCATTGGTGGCCGTTATTTGGCAGATGGGTGCGTTAAAAATGATGGGTATGGGAATTGATCCGATGAATATCTTAACGCCCTTTTTGATTTTTGCCATTGGCGTCAGTCATGGGGTGCAAATGATTTCCAGGTGGACCAATGACCTGGTGCAGCACCCGCAAGAAAAAGACACCCGTCATGCCGCCAAGGCCGCATTTATCGCATTGCTGGTGCCGGGTACAATTGCCTTGTTGTCAGACACCATCGGCTTTGCCACCATTTACTTTATCAAGATTGAGATTATTCAAGAACTGGCCATCACAGCGACCGTTGGTGTGGCCCTGATTATCATCACCAACCTGATTTTACTGCCGTTGCTGTTATATGGCATGACAATTAAAAATATAGATGCTTTTGTGGCCAAATTTGAAGCCAAGAAAAATAAAACAAAAGTCTGGGACAGCCTGGCCAGGTTTGCCAAAAACCCATTAGCAACCACCGCTGTGGTGATAGCCATGGTTCTGTTTGTGTTTGGCTATTTTAAGAGTGAGCAGATGCAAATCGGCGATTCTGAAGCCGGGGTGCCGGAATTGCGTGCCGACTCGCGATATAACCGGGATGCGATGACCATCAGTGATGAATTTTCACTGGGTGTTGATATGATTAACGTGATCGCCGAGACCACCGCCTCTGCCTGTACCGAAAGTTATGAGGTGATGAACACCATTGATAATTTTGCCTGGAAAATGGAAAATGTTCCGGGGGTTCAGCAAGTGATTACACTGGCAGATATAAGCAAGATTATTACCGCCGGATGGAATGAAGGTAATCCCAAGTGGCGTGAAATATCGCGTAACAATTATGTGATGCGACAATCTCTTTCCGGTGTGGATACATCCACCGGTTTACTGAACCGGGATTGTAGCGTGATGCCGGTGACGATATTTACCGAAGACCACAAAGCCACCACCATCAATCGGGTGGTGGAAGCGGTTAAAGCATTCCAACAAGCACATCCGCCTGAGACCAACGAATCCGGTGAATTGGTTGAAGGTGCGGTGCGATTCAGACTGGCCACCGGTAATGCCGGGGTCATGGCAGCCACCAATGATGTGGTTAAAGGGGCTCAAATTCCGATGTTAATTATGGTCTACGGTGCGGTGATTTTATTGTGCTTAATCACGTTCCGTTCAGTGGCCGGAACCTTGAGTATTGTGATTCCATTGGCATTGGTGTCCTTACTGGCTTATGCCTTAATGGCTTTCTTAGGCATTGGTCTCAAGGTGAATACCTTACCGGTGGTGGCCTTGGGTGTGGGTATAGGTGTTGACTATGGTATTTATATCTTTAGCCGGTTACAAAACCTGTTAAATAAGGGTATGAATCTTGTGGATGCTTATCGCGACACCTTGCGACTAACCGGAAAGGCAGTGCTATTTACCGCACTGACCTTAGGTATCGGTGTCGGCACCTGGATCTTCAGTGATTTACAATTCCAGGCTGATATGGGAATATTGCTGGCCTTTATGTTTATTGTTAACATGATTGGGGCCATTGTATTGTTGCCAGCATTGGCTTATTGGCTGATGCCCAAAGCCCGATAACACCACAAAAACTGATTGTGGTCACCGTCAAAGGTGACTACAATCAACGTTTTCAATCTTGGATTTAAACCGACTGTTCGTATGGCTGATTTTTTGCTGATTCATATTGATACTCAACTGAGCATCACCCAAGTTATCAGCTATGATAAATACCAAAATAAAGCCGTTCAGCTATCGCCACAAACCGTTCAATCAAAGCTCGCAACGAAACCTGAAGTGATACTGATGGTGCCGGCTTCCTGGGTTTACCTGACCCAAACAAACATTGCCAGCCGATCAGCCGATATTCTGGAAAAATCCATCCCTTACAGCATTGAAGACGAGTTGGTGAATGATGTTGAGGATAATTATTATGCCTGGCAGGCACAATCTTACCACAGCCAGAAAGTGGCGGTTATCAGTAAAAACAAACGCCATCTGATCAATGATTTTATTCACAAACAAGATATCAGGCTGTCAGCCATCTACAGTGAAGCGGTGTTTTGTCCGGCCAGACCGCAACAACTGACCCTGTGGCAGGATAGTGAACGCGTCATTTTGCGTTTTGGTCAAGACACAGCCATGGTGGCCTCACCCCACCAGGTTCCTGAGTTGGTGGCAAGTTTTGGTCAGGACTATCAGCAACTGCTGACCAATAACCCCGAACTGATTGATACTGCCCATTTCACATCGGTGGAAGCATTAAACTTATCTGATTGTTGTGCGCATGTGACGGCCGGCCATGAAGTCAATATATACCGTGGCGATGACCGCGATACCGGACATGAAAAATCCACTGTTAATGGCTTGAAACCTTTATTGGCCGCGGCTGTTCTGGTGGTGAGTTGGTTGGCAATCCATATTTACCAAAGCTGGCAATTATCGCATGATATTAGCCAACTAAAATCGCGACAGTTGCAAGTTTTAAATAATGCATTTGGTGAAGTATCCCCAACCGAACAACGCGATCCGTTTGCTGCCATGCAATCACGATTAAAGCAAATTAACCGGCAAAACCAACCCAACAATATTTTGCTCGATGGTTTATATTATCTGGGGGAGGCCCGGCAACAGCAACCTGCAATTCAATTACGGAGTATTCGACTTTTTGACAACAATATGGAAATTCAGGTTACCGCTCCCGCCATCAGTGAAATTAACAGCTATCGGCAACAACTACAGGATTTGGCCGTCGATTACCGTGTTAATATTGGCGTGAATGAATTAACCGATGGTGTATATCAATCTATTTTAACCCTGAAACCGCGATGAAACGTTTTTTTGCCCAATTGAGTCAGCGTGAAAGACAATTACTGCTGTATGGTGGTGGGGTTATTTTACTGGTTTTACTTTGGTTATTGGTCTATCAACCCCTGTCAAACCGCATAAACCGTCAGGTGGTATTGAAAAACCAGTTGCAACAGCAGTTGACCGGCATGCAACAGGCAGCGGCCACCATCAAAGGACATAGCCTCCGACCACAACAGGTGTTACCCATTGATCAAACCTTTTCATCCTGGTTAGATGCGCAATTAAATAAGCTGAATATGCAGCAATCGGTTAAACGTTCTGAACCGATTGATGAAAACACCGTAACACTGTGGTTGGAATCGGTGCCATTTGACCCATGGGCTGACTGGTTGCAACAAATCAACCGGCAATACGGTGTGGTGGTCGAACAAGCAGATATTCAGGTAACAGATCGAACCCAGGGATTGGTTAATATCCGTATGCGAATTACAAAATCATGAAAAGTACCTCAGACAGAATTATTGGTTTAATTAAGTGGCTGATTATTTTAGCCCTGGTGGCGGTGATGTTATTGGCCGTTATTCCCTTGCGCTGGTATTATGATTATGCCGAAGATTATTTAAAACCGGTGGTGTTGCGACACGTATCTGGCTCATTGGTAAAAGGCAGCGCCGAACAATTGCGCTATGATGTAATCCCGCTGGGTCAAGCTGAATGGCTCTTGTATCCGGGGTCACTGAAAGGCATTGGTGGTCGGGTACGGGTTCATGATCAACATTATGATTTGACTTTTAGGTTAAAAGAAATCAATCAAAATACAGCACGTATTAAACAAATCACCGGTTTTTTGAATTGGGATTATTTACAACCCTACCTGCAATTTAAACAGGGTCGTTTTGACGGTTATTGGCAATTTGATATCAATCAAATGGTCTATGATAAACAAATGGGTATTGAACGGTTGGACGGGTTGGTCACCTTAAAGGATTTTCAATTGATTGCACCGTCTCAAATGCCACTGGGAGAGGTGATGATTCAATTTGAAACCCAAAAGGCCGGTGTGATTGTCGGTACCATCAGTTCCCGCTCAGACCGATTAACGGTATCAGGCGCCTTTTACATTCAACCCAATCGCTGGCAATTGAATGTTGATCTTATTCCCCAACCTGGATTTTATCAACTCAATGCGGCTTTGCAAGGTGTCGGTGACCCACGACCGGGCGGTGGGCGACGATTGAACCGAGCCGGATTTTATTAACTCAGCTGCTATTTTTTGCCGATCTTTGAGACCATAAAATCCACAGTCCAAAAGCCAACAAGGGCAGGGTCAGCAAATGACCCATGGTCATCCAGTCAAAAGCGATAAAACCACGATTGGCATCCGGTTCACGAAAAAACTCCACCACAAAACGACTGATGCCGTAACTTAATAAAAAGACAGCTGAAGCGGTACCGCGTTGACGGGCATAATGTGCTGCCAGCCATACCACCACAAAGGTAACAATGCCCTCTAAGAATGCCTCATACAGTGGTGAAGGGTGACGCGTATACAGATTAAACTGACCTTGCTGATAAAGTTGTTGCCAGGTGTCACGTCCAATGACCTCGGGTTGTTGGTTGTAAGGTAATGATTGCGGGAAAATCATTCCCCAGGGTTGTTGGGTTAAGCGACCCCACAGCTCACCGTTGATAAAATTACCGATGCGCACCGAAGCAATACCCAGCGGCGCCAAAGGTGCCACAAAGTCACTGACCCGATAAAAAGTTTTATTGGTTTTGTTTTTAAAATATATAATCGCCAGGATAACCCCAATCAGACCACCATGAAAGGACATTCCGCCATCCCATACTTTGAACAATAACCAGGGATCCTGTGTCGGCGGGGTGTCATTGTAGAATAAATACCAACCGACGCGACCACCCACGATGACACCCAGCGCACCGTAAAAAATAAAATCAGACAACTGTTGTTTGTTCCAGCCGCTGTCATAGTGCCGGATACGATAGCGTCCCAACAGATAAAAAAAGCCAAAACCCAACAGATATGTCACACCGTACCAATGGATATCCAACGGGCCAAGGCTCAAAAATATCGGATCAAAATCGACCACGTAGGGCAGTGATTGTTGAGAGACGGATGTGGTTTCCATGGTTTTAGATTTTTGGACTGAAAATGTGCTTATTGTGCCATGAAATTGCGCATGATTCAGGTTTTATTCCACCTTCATGGTGAAGGGCCGTTGCAATAATTGAGTGTAGATGGCAACTCGCAAAGTGTTTGGAATGTGTTAAAATCCTTAGCCAATCTGCGCTGATGGTTTCAGTATTCAACTGCCGGCGCGACACGTTACAGTTAACTGGCGGTACAAGACATTGCACCTATAAACAGACACTGTATTCTAACGATTGTTCAAAAGAGGTTATTTTTATGAATCAAGCATTTATTCCTTTGCTGGTCGGTGGATTTGGTCTGCTGATGGCGTTTATTATTTTTATGATGATATTAAAAATCCCGTCAGGCAGCGGCAAAGTCAAAGACATTGCCGAGCAAATTCATTCCGGTGCGATGGTCTTTATGCGGCGTGAATACACGTTGTTATTCAGTTTTGTGGCACTGTTGCTGATTGGCTTATATATTGGTTTTGGCAGTTGGGAAACACCTTTTGCCTTTTTAATTGGCGCCATCAGTTCCGCCATTGCCGGTTATTTTGGGATGTTTTCAGCCACCAAAGCCAACGTCAGAACCACTGTGGCAGCCAATGAAAAAGGTGAAGCGGCGGCCTTATCAGTGGCTTTTTACGGTGGCTCAGTGATGGGCCTGACCGTGGCGGCGATGGGCTTGTTGGGCCTCGGTTTGCTGTATTATTTATTTGGCGGTGACCACGAAACAGTGCACGCGATTCACGGGTTTGGTATGGGTGCCTCGGTGGTGGCTTTATTTTCCAGGGTCGGCGGTGGTATTTTTACTAAGAGTGCCGATGTGGGTGCAGATCTGGTGGGTAAAGTGGAAGCCGGTATTCCCGAAGACGATCCCCGTAATCCGGGTGTAATAGCCGATAATGTGGGTGATAATGTGGGTGATGTGGCCGGTATGGGGTCAGATATTTTTGAATCATATTGCGGTTCTATGATAGCCTGTATAGCCATTGCTTCAACCATGCCGGTTGCCCTGTATTCGCAAATGGCCGAACGCCAGCAAGATTTGATGTTTTTACCGCTGGCTCTGGCATCCGTGGGCTTGTTGTGTTCCTTACTGGGTATTTTTATGGTGAAGATGTTCAGTGGTCAAAAACCGGATGTGGCACTGCGCTTTGGTACCATTGGTGCCACCATTATATTTATCGCAGCAGCCTATTTTTTAATGGCTTATCTGCAGATTCAAAGCATGGTATGGCAATGTGTCATTCTGGGTGCTTTTGGCGGTATTCTGATTGGTTTGGTGACCGAGTATTACACCGGCGGTAAACCGGTTCGGGAAATTGCCAAAGACGGTGAAACCGGCCCTGCCACTGTCATGATTTCAGGTTTAGCGGTGGGTATGGAGTCGGTGGTGATTCCGGTGATTACTTTGGCCGCAATTATTTTTGGAACCTCGTTGATATTACCTGAAGGTGCCGGTGTTTACGGTGTGGGTATTGCTGCCGTGGGCATGCTGGCCACTGTGGGCATTACCATGGCCATTGATGCCTACGGTCCGGTGGCTGACAATGCCGGCGGAATTGCAGAAATGGCGGAATTGGGACCTGAAACCCGTGCCATCACCGATGGTCTGGATGAAGTGGGTAACACCACTGCGGCCATTGGGAAAGGCTTTGCCATTGGTGCGGCCGGTTTAGCAGCACTGGCAATTATTGCCGCCTTTATCGAAGTGATTTCGCACAATGTACCTGACTTTAGTTTAAACATCGGTGACCCCCGGGTCTTAATGGGGATGTTTTTGGGTGGTATTTTTCCGTTTCTGGTATCTGCCATGACCATGCGTGCTGTGGGTTCAGCCGCCTTTGATATGATTAAAGAAATCCGTCGTCAATTCAGAGAAATTCCGGGCCTTATGGAAGGCACGGCTAAACCGGACAGCGAGAAATGTATTGATATTGCCACCACCGCGGCCTTAAAACGTATGATTGGCCCGGGATTGCTGGCGGTGCTGGCACCGGTTGTGATTGGTTTTGGATTAGGGGCGGCCGCATTAGGCGGGATGCTGGGCGGTGCCTTGATTTCCTGTGTGTTGTTGGCCTTGACCATGGCCAACGCCGGTGGTGCCTGGGACAACGCTAAGAAATATGTTGAAAAAGGCCATTTCGGCGGTAAAGGCTCAGATGTCCACAAAGCCACCGTAGTGGGTGATACGGTGGGAGATCCGTTTAAAGACACTTCGGGACCATCCATGAATATTTTAATTAATGTCATGGCCATTGTGTCTCTGGTCATTGCACCTTTACTGGCGAAAATGCCCGGTGGTATTTTTGGCTAACTATTGGCATTATTCGGGCAAGGCGATTATGGTATGGTCTTGTCCGAAAATTTTGTTGGCATCGATCGGCTAATGCCATGGCTTTTCATTTAAGATATTTTAAAGCCGGTCAATATATTTTTCATGGTGGTGAAGCCTCCGACCGTGCGTATATTATTGAAAAAGGCACGGTTGATATTTTAGCTGTTGACAGTGAAGAAGTGATTCACAGCTTGTCTGCCGGTGAATTATTTGGGGAAATGGGGGTATTGGATCAATCGGTTCGCTCCACCGCGGCCCGCGC
Source organism: uncultured Marinicella sp. (assembly GCA_964557625.1). Taxonomy (GTDB): domain Bacteria; phylum Pseudomonadota; class Gammaproteobacteria; order Xanthomonadales; family Marinicellaceae; genus Marinicella. The sequence continues at coordinate 7,929 of CAZLAW010000006.1, read as the reverse complement.
CAAAACCAACGTCACTTTATTAGAAATCAAACCCGGTCAAATCACTGATCGATTAACCGAAACTGACCCGATTATTCAGGCCTTAATTGGGGTGTTGTTAAAACGGTTGCGGGCTTTATTGCCTAAAAATGGCAAACAACACAGTGATGATTTATTATCTCATGTGGCGTCCGTTATTGAACAAAGCGGACTTTCTAAATTTAGACTGGAAAGTGAGCTGAGGACTGCTGTAAACAGCGAAAAAGTCCAAACCGTTTTCCAGCCAATTGTGGATTTAAGCACCAACCGGGTGGCCGGTTTTGAAGCCTTAAGTCGCTGGTTGCACCCCAAGTTAGGCGTGATTTCGCCGTTCGAATTTATTACATTGGCAGAAGAAACCGACATGATCATTGAAGTTGGTTCGCTGGTGTTTAACCGGGCCATCGACTTGTTGTCCCAGTTACCCGAATCCATTTTTATCAGCATCAATGTTTCGGCTAAACAGTTAAACAGTGCCGAATTTTTACCCGTTGTTTCGCAACGTTTAAAAACCCATCAGATTAAACCGAACCGGTTAAAATTAGAAATCACGGAAACCATGATGGTGGATATTCAGCGTGCCGCTGCATGGATAAAACGCTGTCACAAAGCCGGCTTTTTGGTTTGTGCTGATGACTTTGGTACCGGTTATTCAGGATTACAACAACTGTTGGATTTACCCTTTGATGTGTTAAAGATTGATCAGGTTTTTATTCAATCGGTCCTCACCAATCCGGTCAACAAAACACTGGTGGAAATCATGGTTACACTGGCTAAAAATTTAGGTATGCAATTGGTGGCCGAAGGCATTGAAGATGCATCTCAACATCAGCTGCTGAAAAAAATGTCGGTGGATTACGGTCAGGGCTATTACTACGGTAAAGCCATGTCGATACCAGATATTCTTGCACAAGCCGCTCATCTATTTAACTAATAATTTCTTTTCTTTTTAAATCGATTTTCATAAAATAATTACGTGGGTAAGTGTCGCTACTTTACGAAGCCCGGTCAAAGCTTCTGTAGCGACCATGGATAATGTGTGTACTTTTACACATATTATCGTTGTTGGCCGGGCAGCCCTGTCCGGCCAACCTTTTCTTTTTCTGTTCCCTTATCTGAATAAATGCCAACGGTTCAGATTGAATTCATTTAGAACCGATAGACTGGTATTTATTTATCGGAGCATACAGCCATGAAATATTACATTTTTATAATTGGTTTGATTTTTAGTGGTCTGACCATGGCACGCAATTACAGCGAAAACATTGCCTATGGTAAAGTGATTGATGTTCAGCCCGTTTATGATCGTATTGCTGTTCCTGAACGTCAACGCATCTGTGAACGCCCGCGATACAGAGAAAAACGGGCCAACACCGGTGGTGCTATATTAGGTGGTATCATCGGTGGTGTTTTGGGTAATCAGATTGGCAGCGGTTCAGGCCGAGATGCGGCCACGGCTGTGGGCGTGATTGCCGGCGCCACCGTGGGTGCCAACCACCCCTCACATCGTAAACACCGTCCTCGCTGTTACACCGATGTTCGTTACCGTGACCGGCGTGAATTAGTCGGCTATGATGTCACCTATGAATACCAGGGACAATGGTACGACACCTTTATGACCCGTCATCCCGGTGACCGGGTGCGTCTGGCGGTGGATGTACAAGTGATTGAATAAAAAAATAATCAAGAAAAAAGCCTCAGTCAAGTCATCCCGGCTGAGGCTTTTTTATGACTGAAACGGATTATGCTAACAGTGCTTTGGCCCGGTCTAATACCGCTTCAGTGGTGATATTAAAGTATTCAAACAAGTCTTTCCCGGGTGCTGATTCGCCAAAGGTATCCTGGCCAACCACCGCACCGTCCAGACCCACAAACTGATACCAGGCATCACTTTTAGCCGCCTCAACCGCCAATCGTTTTCTGCAATGGCGTGGTAACACGTTATTTTGGTATTCAGCTGATTGTTGTTCAAACACTTCAACACAGGGCATCGAAACCAGTCGTACCTGATGACCATTGCTTTGTAGTTCTTTTGTGGCTTCAGCAGCAATACCCACTTCCGAACCGGTGGCGATAATAATTAATTCCGGCGCCTGGTTACAATCTTTGAGGATATAACCGCCTTTGGCAATTAAATCTAACTGCGACTCTTCTCGCGGTTGATGTGGAACGCCTTGACGGGTAAACAACAAACTGGTGGGGCCGTCGTTGCGTTTAATGGCAGCGTGCCAGGCCGCCACAGATTCCACCGCGTCACAAGGTCGCCATACATGCATATTCGGTATCATGCGTAAAGCAGGTAGTTGTTCCACCGGTTGATGGGTGGGTCCGTCTTCTCCGACGCCAATGGAATCATGGGTGTATACAAAGATGTTGCGAATTTTCATCAGCGCCGCCATACGCAGGGCATTTTTGGCATAATCAGAAAACATCAAAAAAGTGCCGGTGTAAGGAATTACACCGCCGTGTAAACTCATGCCGCTGGCAATGGCACTCATACCAAATTCACGCACGCCAAAAGACAGGTAATTGCCGCTAAAATCACCCCCATTGATGTGTTTTGAACCCGACCAGAAGGTGTTGTTTGATGGGGTTAAATCCGCTGATCCGCCAAACAGTTCAGGTAACATCGGACCCAACCCCTCTAAAGCCAGTTTCGAGGCTTTGCGGGTGGCCATCTGGGGTGCATCCTGATTGACCTGGCGTAAATATGCCGTCATCTTAGTATCAAAATCAGTCGGCAGTTCATTGTTGATACGGCGACTTAACTCAGCGGCCAGTTCAGGATAATCCTGTTGGTAGGCGTCCATTGCATCTTGCCAGGATCGTTCAAGCGCAGCACCCTTGCTTTCGGCATTCCATCCCTGATAGATTTCATCGGGTATTTCAAAAGGCTTATAGGACCAATTGAGGGCCTCTCGCGTCGCGGCGATTTCATCCTCACCCAACGGCGCGCCATGGGTTTTATGAGAACCGGCTTTGTTCGGCGCACCGGCCCCAATGGTGGTTTTACAGCAGATTAATGTGGGTTGCTCCGTATTATTTTTGGCCTCCTTAATAGCTGCATCCACCGCCGCAGGATCATGGCCGTCGACAGCTTCAATCACATGCCAGTCATAGGCTTGAAAACGCTGTGGCGTGTTATCGGTGAACCAGCCGTCCACCTCACCGTCAATGGAAATATTGTTGTCATCATAAATGGCAATCAGTTTACCTAAGCCTAACGTGCCCGCTAAAGAACAAACCTCGTGTGAAATGCCTTCCATCAAGCAGCCATCACCTAAGAACACATAACTATGATGATCAATAATGTTATGACCTTCACGGTTAAATTGTTCTGCCAGCATTTTTTCGGCCAGTGCCATACCAACGGCATTGGCCAGGCCTTGCCCTAAGGGTCCGGTGGTGGTTTCTACGCCGGGGGTATAACCATATTCCGGGTGTCCCGGTGTTTGAGAATGCAGTTGTCTGAAATTTTTCAGTTCTTCCATACTCAAATCATAACCACTTAAATGCAAAGCCGCATACACCAACATGGAACCGTGGCCATTGGACATCACAAACCGGTCACGATTAAACCAATTGGGATTGTTTGGGTTGTGACGTAAATGGTGGTTAAACAAGACTTCAGCGATATCCGCCATACCCATGGGTGCACCGGGGTGTCCTGAGTTGGCTTGTTGAACCGCATCCATGGCCAAAAAACGGATGGCATGGGCTAATTGGGTATGATTTGACATGAGATTGTTAGCGTTTGGGTTAAAAAAAGCTCAAATGAGCTGACAGCGGCTTATTTTATGAATAAACACAAGGATAAACAACCGACAATCACATTGACTTGGGTGTTTTGTAACGGGTTTGGTGAAGTACGCGAGGCTTTAACTGTTCATTAATTGTCAAAGCCATCAGCAAATATTAAATCATCATAATCTGCATCGTTAATCTCGACCACACTGTTGCCATTGGTATAAAACAAACGACCGGTTTCACTTTCACCAAAACCAAAGACACTGCCGGAAATTTCATCAAGTAATTGGGTCGACCAGTTGCCCGGCGTATCTTCTGTGGCAACAAATATTTCACCGGTACAAAAATCCCCGTAAACATAGGTTCCATACCAGGTGGACTCCACACCGCGATATCGATAACCACCGGTGATTGAACACCTGCCTAATGAGTGGCTATAGTCAAAAACAGGGTCAACAAATGTACCGCTACAATTGCCGGGACCGTTAATTAAGCCCTCTCGACAGTTCCAACCATAATTTAATCCACCGGCAGATCCGGCTGATTCGAAATTAACCTCTTCTCTGCTGCTTTGGCCGACATCAGCAATCAACAGATCACCGGTATCACGATCAAAGCTCCATCGGTAAGGATTTCGAAAACCAATCGACCAGATTTCATCCAGTTCAGCAGAACCTGTAAACGGGTTACTTGCCGGAATCACATAGGGTGTGGTCACCACCGCTTCAATACTCGGGTCTATTCTGAGCATTTTACCCAGTAAATTACTGGTGTCCTGAGAGATACTGCTGTTGGCACCACCATCGCCCAAACCAATGTACAAAAAACCACTTGGACCAAAATGGATATCGCCACCATTGTGATTGGCATTCGGTTGTCCGAGGGTCAGTATTTCAGCCGCTGATGAGGCATCAGCCACATTGGGGTCATTGGCATCCACTTGATAGCGCTCGATTACCGTGGTTAATGCATTGCCACCGGTTCCGGTACGGGTGTAGCTGACATAAAAGAAGCCATTATTCTGGTAATCAGGATGAAATGCCAGTCCCAACAGGCCGCCTTCAAAAGTGGTGCTAACCTCAGCGGAAATATCCAGAAATAATGTTGAGGTACTTTCATCACTGGGATCAATCACCCGGATGGTGCCTGCTCGTTCAATCACAAACAACCGGTTACTGCCATCACCTGCGTTTCTGACCCCCAACGGGGTATTAAAGCCGCCACCAATGGGGGTAAACACCGGATTGATAAGCTGTGCATCAACAGAAAAGCTTGCTGACAAAAATATTATTAAGGGTGTCGCCAAAGAGGTTTTCATTTTTTCACCACTGGTTTTATCGAAGACTAATTGGTATCTGAGCTCAGAAAACCGCACATCTACCAAAGCTTTTCATCGATTATAGCGGAGGAAGTCTTAAGATTATGTGACGATTTAGACAAAATCTTCTTATACAAAACTCAGTCCAAAGTGGCTTAGAGAACACTGTGATATTTTTTGGCAATTTAAAATTAAACATTCGCAGCGTTTTTAATTTAAGCGTTTAAGGCATGTTATATTGATTGTTTTATCAAGTAATAAAAGCAATATGAATGAAATTGACGACAAAAGTAATGGGGTTGTAAAAAAGGAAAATAACATGCTATGGGCTGCCACAACGTTGTTAGCGGTTACACCCCATGCAGCTGCCGCAAACAAAGGCAATGTTTCTGCTGCAGTCACCACGTTGATTGTGGGCGCCATTCTCTCGGTTGTGGTTTCATGGCTGTTTTCTTTGAAAAAAAACCCGGACGGAAAACGAACCGGCATAAAAACGGGACCGTTTTTTTTACTGTTGTCTATATTATTGTTAATTGTTTTCGTTGCGGGGACGGCCGCCTTTTTTGTATTTATGTAAGTGGGTTTGACAAAGCTGGTCGGGATAGTGTGATTGCTCTATAATTATAGGCGATAATGGTACTATTTAAAGACAAACAGAGGATATTATGGCAAAGAAGAAAACATTGAAACAGGCATCAGAAGAGAAAAAATCGCCGCAATTGGCGGAAAATTTAATGGGATCGGCCAATGAAATTTGGTTGGCGGGTTTAGGCGCTTTTTCCAAAGCCCAGACCGAAGGTAAAAAGATATTTGATAAATTGATTGAACAAGGCAAGGATTTTGAAGAGACTTTTAAATCACAATCTCAAAAAGCCACCAGAAATGTTAAACAAACGGTCAGTGGTTCAGTGGATTCAGCCAGGAAAAAAGCCGCTGAAAGTTGGGATAAGTTAGAAGGTGTGTTTGAAAAGCGGGTGGAAAAATCATTGCAAAGCCTTGGGGTGCCGACCAATGATGAGCTCAATAAGCTGGTCGATCGCATCGAAAAGTTAACCGCGCAAGTAAGCGAGCTAACGGCAGATAAAAAAGCCGACGATAAAAAATCCAGCGAATCTAAAACCAAGAAAACGATCAGCAAGAAAACAGCGAGTAAGAAGACAGCCAAGAAAAAAACCGCTAAGAAAAAAACCACCAAGAAAGCATCCGGCAGTCAAAGCAAATCAAGCGCTCAAAAAACCACCAAAAAGAAAACCACGAAAAAGAAAACCAGTAAAAAGTCTTAAGACTGCAATCTCAAAGTAATGTATTTAAAGCCGGCCATTAGCCGGCTTTAATACTTTGCTCTAACTCAGTCAACGAATCATCAAGCCGTTCACGCCAACCATAGGTTGGTTGTGTGTTGGTCATGTAATGGTTTAAATCACGTTGTTTGGCGTTTAGTTTTCGTTGATCAAGTTGCAAGCCGTGGCGTTTTAATATCGGTTTAAGTTGTTGTTGCTGGTTTTTTAAATGTTGTCGGGTGACCCGATAAGCATACGCGCACAGTTCATCCCGATGAGAATAGCTAAACAGGTTAGACGTGAACAAGCGCTCATCATCGGTGTCCGGTTCCGCCAGAACAATATCGGCCGTCGGATACAAGGATTCATACTTATCCAGACCGGACTTTAATCTGGACTGAACGATGGAGCGAAAAGTTTGTGACAACACCAACGGCAAGCCGCCGGATTCCAGGCCTTTTTGAGTGGATTCGGTGGTCCTTGAAAAAGGTACAATCGGATTAACCGCAAACAATAAATGGGTGTCCTGTTTCAGAGCGGCCGAAGCATTCATGGTGCGACGTAAAGCACCGTCCACATAATATTTACCGTTAATATTCACCGGCGCATAAAGCCCCGGTAAAGCAGATGAGGCCTGAACCGCCTTGGATATCGGCACATCTTCATGGCTACCCAAACCAAAACCGGCAATTTTCCCCGTATTTAACTCACAAGCCACAATATAAAGTTGCTTGTCCAAAGCCCGAAAGTCGTTACTTTGACCGTGTTTGGTTAACACAGACTGTAAAAAATGCTCCAGTTTTTTATTGTTAAAAACACCGGTGGGTAAAGCCGTGCCTAAGTTCTCCAATAAATCAACAATCCCCATCTTCAACGGATTTTTAGCCCAGGCCAACAGCGTTTTGGTGAGTAATTTGGGCGATTTGGCCAGATTGACAAGATAATCCCGATAAGCCGGTTGCAGAAAATGATCAGGGTTAAAGGGCGTCAGCGAATGTTCATTATAAATAAAAATATCGACCATCTTTTTTAAGCTGATGCCATTGGCCAGACCGGCGGCCAAAAAAGCCCCGGAACTGACACCCACATAGATATCTAAATCATGCATGCTGATATCTTCAATATGGTCTTCCAGTGCACACAAAGCACCCAGCTCATAAAAGCCGCCCAAAGGCCCACCACCGGCCAACGCCAGACCAAATTTCCGATTGCTGCTGACAGGGTCAGCCGCCCCTTTAATCGTAATCATGTCGCTATTATAACCGCTGACGCATCAAGAAAATAGTTGTAAGTAATAAATGGAAATGGAACTTTATTTTCGCATCTTCTGTTTACTTTTAACGAGCCAAGACTAATTAAACCCATTTAAAGCAGTACAACCAATGTGCTTGCAAGAGTTACCATCAAAGAGCAGAATTAAAACGAATAACCAGCCTTCAAGAAGTATATAAGTCAACATTAATTCAAAGCTGACGACTGATATCATAAATGTGTATTTATCAACAATCCGCAAATTTTTCAGGCTTAGAATTTGGCAGCACTGTTTAATAAAAATTGAAATAATTT
>CAZLAW010000005.1:0-37708 GCA_964557625.1 uncultured Marinicella sp. | reverse complement strand
GTGTTCGCCGTGGCCGCTTTCACTTTTGTCGGGAACAAAAGTGAATGAAGTCCCAAGAACACACCTTTTATAAGCCGGTGATATAGCCATAGACTGTTTTTTTGTTTAAATCATAATGCTCAGCCACCACGGCGGCCGCTTGTTTGGGTGGAAGCAGGGATTTTAATTGCCGGGCCAATCGACGGCTTGCTTCGTCCATTTGATGCACCGGGGTTTTTTCCAGGCCACCGATTGCAACCACAAACTCACCTTTTTGGTGGTTTTGAGAGGACTCAATGTTCGCTTTGACAGCTTCGGCGCTGCCAATATAAATATGTTCAAATTGTTTGGTCATTTCACGTCCAATGCGCAGGGGCACACCAGCACCCAGTACAGCGACCAGGTCTGTTAATGACGGCACGATACGGTGCGAAGACTCGTAAAAAACATGGGTTTGATTAAGTGGCAGTAACTGTTGGTAAAACGTTTTGCGTTGATTGGTTTTGGGCGGTATAAAGCCGTGAAAGGTAAACGGTTGAACCGGTAGACCGGCCACCGATAATAAGGCAATCACCGCGCTGGCGCCCGGAACAGGAATTACTCGAATACCTTGTTGATGGGCTTGTTCGATTAACGGAAAGCCCGGATCGCTGACTAAAGGCGTGCCGGCATCGCTGATTAAAGCCATGTTTTGACCCGCTTTTATTTGTGCTAACAGGGCAGGCGTGGCTTGATATTCATTGTGCGCGTGTAGAGAACGAGTGGTGGTTTCTATCCCGTAAGCATTTAATAAGTGTTTTGAGTGACGGGTGTCTTCACACAAAATCAAATCACAACTTTTCAAGGTGTTAACGGCACGATAAGTCATGTCTTCTAAATGACCAATGGGCGTGGCAACCACATATAAACAACCGCTGTCTTTTGTTTTAGAATCTGTCATAAACAACATTTTAATCAATAATCGGTTAAAATCCTAACCATGAAATTTCTTAATCCTAACATAATCATTGGTTTACTGGTTCTACTGTTATCGGCCTGCGCTTCAGGTCCGGGTCGTGAAACCGGCGGCGATGAACGACAGGCTGAACGCGCTTTGGCGGTTTATCAGCAAGGTCATTATTTTGAAGCGGCTGAATTGCTGCAAACTGTTTGGCAACAAGCCCCGTCAAATTTAACCGTTTATGAAGCCTTGTTGGACACCTATTTTCAATTGGGTGAACTGACGAAAATCTGGTCTTTACAACAGCAGAATCAACTTCAGAGTGCAAAAATCGACATAATCAATGCCGAAGTGGCCAACATTACTGACGACTGTCAACAAAACCTGACGGTGTTATCAGAAGTTGACGCGCTGTCATTGACGGAAGACTGGCGTCAACGACTGTATCGTATTCGTTCAATTTGTGCCTCTGCGGTCGGCGATAAATTAAGCGCTGTGATTGATCGCATTCGGTTGGCAGATATGGCCGATACTGATCAACAGTGGTTGCTTTATGATGACATCGTCACCGATTTGAGTGCCATCAAAACCGCTGATTTAATCATGCGAATCGGTGATTTTCAGGATGAACCGCTGATTGAAGGTTGGTTAGAAGCGGCTTATTTGAATTTTGGTTCAGATGGTGAATCCACCCAATTGTTTTTAGCCGACTGGCCAAATCATCCTGCAGCACGCTATTTTTATGGTTTTCAGGGCGAACACAGGATGCGTAAAATAGCGGTGTTATTGCCCTTTTCCGGTCGGTTTGCCGGCGCCGGATTGGCGGTGCAAAAAGGTATGCTGACCGCAGCCAGCGATGATTTTGAACAAAGTCATGAACTGCTGTTTTTTGACACCGGCAGTGACGGCGAAAACATTGCCGGTGCCTGGTTCTCAGCCCAAGCGGCCCAGGTGGATATGATGATTGGTCCATTGGATAAAGCGTCGATTAAACAGTTGTCTCAATTTTCACCACCGACGGTTCCGGTGATGCTACTGAACCAAAGTGAACAGGATTTTTACCAATTCACCTTATCGCCTGAGGACGAAGCAGTTCAAGTGGCCGAACGAATGTGGCAGGATGGTTTGCGCAGGGTGTTAATTTTTGCCCCCGGTGGTGAATGGGGACAGCGCCTCAGCCAGGCTTTTGCCAATGCGTTTGTGGCGTTGGGAGGTCATATTCTTGATAATGCGTATTTTAATCAGCAAGAGCGAGATTACTCAGCGCAGTTGCGCCGTCATTTGGGGTTGGTGGAGAGTCAACTAAGGGCTAAAAATCTGCAAAGTTATTTAAAGCTTAATTTACACAGTGAACCGGTGGTCAGTGCCGATATTGATGGTATTTTTATGCCGTCACATCCTGATTTTGCACGTATGATGGTGCCACAATTACTGTTTAATCATGCCGGTCATATTCCGGTTTACGCCACATCACATATTTATTCGGGACGTGAGAATAAAGCACTTAATAAGGATTTGTCGGGGGTTATTTTTGCCCTCAGCCCGATTCAATTACCGTCTGAACAATTGCGTGAGGCCCTTAATTTTGATTTACAACAGGTGGCCGATAACAGAGAGCTGTTCGCTTTGGGTTATGATGCTTTATTGTTAGCAGATCGTTTAGAATGGATGTCACGGGTGGTCGGCGGTCGACTGCAAGGTCTCAGTGGTTTGCTTAGTATGGGACCGAACCAACTTATTCGTCGGGGATTACAATGGGCCATATTCGACAATGGTGGCGTCGTTGCCATCGATTAATCACCCGAAGTCATACGCACACGGGCATCAATCGCTGGGAGCGCATGGCTTGTGAATACTTGCAGCAACAGGGTTTAAGCTTTCTGACCGGAAATTTTCGCATTCAAGCGGGTGAGGTTGATTTAATCATGCAAGATGGCGAAACTGTGGTTTTCATCGAAGTGCGATATCGCCGTCATCACCAATGGGCCAGTGCCGAAGAATCAGTGACCCGGGCCAAGCAGCGCAGAATTTGTCAGGCGGCAGCGGCTTATTTGAAAAGCCGACAATTAACCAACCGCTGTTATTGCCGTTTTGATGTGGTGGCCATTAACGGTTCTTTAACTCCACCCCATATAAACTGGATTGAAAATGCGTTTCAACAAAAATTGACTTAATGAGGACAATCATAAAATGAAAAAAATACTGATGTTACTGATGTGTGGTTTGCTGTTACAAGGCTGTGCCGCTGTTTTGGTGGGTGGCGCCATTGTGACCGGCGTGAATGTGGCCCATGATCGCCGTTCCAGCGGCCAGGTACTGGATGACAAAATCATCACCGCCAGTGTCAAAAATGAAATCCGCAAACAAGTGGAACAAGACAGCCGGATTAAAGTGGATGTTTTTAATGGGGTGGTACTGTTGGCCGGTGAAGTGAAGAACAACCAGGACCGCATACGGGCTGAAGACGCCGCCGCTATTAAAGATGGCGTCATGAAAGTGGTTAATCAGCTCAAAACCGTGGAAGAGGTCTCTAAAATGGGTCGCCGCGTCAAAGACACTTATCTAATTTCGAAGGCCAAAGGTTCACTGTTAAAAATTGATATTCCCGATTTTGATCCCACCCGGGTGAAAATAACCGTGGCTAACGGTGAAGTCTTTCTGATGGGTTTAGTAACCCGGGATGAAGCCGACGCCGTGGTCGAGCGCATCCGTCACTTACGCGGTGTGCATCGGGTGGTCAAGGTGTTTGAATATAAATCTTAATGTGATTGTCGACAATTGACACGGATGTCAATCTTGTCTTTTCCGTCTATGGTTATGTGCATTTGACCGTTCTGGTATGGCACGGCTTTATCACCGCTTAAGACTTTGCTGAACAGTTGCTGATCGTCCTGATAAAACTTAATCACCGTTTCTTCAGGACCGCCAATCAGATGAACCCTCGGCCCCCGGCCGGTGGTATTAATAAATTCCGGTTTTATGCCCCAGAAATTATAATGAGGTCCGCCGGCACAGCGACCATAAACAACAAAATCATAAGTTATATCATTAAAGGTAAATTTAATATTGGATTGTTGTTTAACGGCAGATGACTGTTCCGCAGTGGCCGATGAATCAGATTGCTCAGATTGATCAGAATGGCTGCGGTCACAGGACCCGAGCAGCAGTATCAAAAGCAGTGTGGTTAAATACCTGAACATAATATTGTCCTGTTAGATAATCACTTTATTGTGCCAGAATGTGAATCATCAAGACAGGAACCAACGCAGGTTTGAGCACAGCCGGTATTCAGACGTCATTCACAGTTCTTCCAGTGCCAGTGATTTAATCAGTTGGTTTAGATCGAGTTGATGCTTAATAATGGCCAGTTTGTCCTGACGGGATTTTTTACGCAGATGGTATTCAATGCGCTGCGCCTGTGACCGGCTACCCACCTGAACCTGATAGACCAGTGAAAGCTGATTGAATCGACGGGTAAATTTAGCCCCCGGTGATTTTTTTGAGCGATGTTGCTGCAGTCGTTCAGTTGGATTGATGGCGATGCCGGTATAAAGCATGTGGTTATCACAATCTAATATATAAACGCTGTAGTTAGAATCAGTCACCGCCTTAATCGGTTTGTTCCCCGAGGTCTCGGCGTTGCTTTTGTTGCAACTGTCGCTGCTTTTGCCGGGCATCCCGTTTGTTTTTAAGTGCCACCAGAATCGCCAGTGCAAAAAAAGCACCCGGAGGTAAAACCGCCACCAAAAAACCACCGTATTCAGGAATCAGGGTGAGGGTCAGATTTCGACCCCAGTCACCAAACAATAAGTGGGCTTGTGAGAACAAAGTACCCTGACCGAGTAATTCACGCATGGCGCCAATTATAATCATCACCAGAGCAAATCCCAGACCGACAAAAAAGCCGTCTTTAACTGAAGACCACAGTGGATTTTTAGAGGCATAGGCTTCTGCCCGTCCCATGATCAGGCAGTTGGTGACAATTAATGGAATAAAAATGCCTAAAATTAAATACAATTGATGAAAATAGGCATTCATCACCATTTCAATCACCGTCACCACGCTGGCTATCAGTAGCACAAACAGCGGAATGCGGATTTCCTGACGGGTGATGGGGCGAATCAGTGACACCAGAAAATTGGTCACCACCACCACCATCACCGTCGCCAGCCCCATGCCCAGGGCATTGATGACGGTATTGGACACGGCCAGTAAGGGGCACAGACCGAGCATTTGTACCAGCGCAGCATTGTTGTCCCACAGCCGGGTTTTGATAAAATCACGCATCGTTATCCACCGCCTGATTCAGGGTTTTTAATTCTAAAGTTTGTTGATATAGCAGCGCTTTTTTAATGGCACCGACCACCGCCCGCGGGGTGATGGTGGCGGCGGTAATCTGATCAAATTGGCCGCCATCTTTTTTGACTTTCCAGTTTTTCTGAGCCGGATTATCAAGGGAATGGCCGGGAAATTGCTGCAGCCAGTCACTTTTATTGCGTTCAATCAAATCACCCAGACCGGGCGTTTCTTTGTGATTGATGATGGCGACATCGGTTATTTCACCGTTCATTTTTACGCCCACCATCAATTCGATGTCGCCGGAATAACCATTACGGGCCACCACCGGAATGGCCAGCGCACTGACAACACCCTTTTTACGGCCGATATACAGTTGTTTGGGTTTGCGGTGTCCCAGGGCATCTGGTTCAAACACAGTCACCGCATCAGCAATCACGTCATTATCAACCAGTTCTTCGGGCAGTAATCGTTGTAAGGATGTTAAACGGGCTTCCAGGCGTTGTCGTTCAATGGTGTCTTTGGTTAGTTCGTGGGTCAGCATGAGAACCGCACTGGTGATTAAAGTAATCACCGCCAAAATAACCGGCAATGTCCAGGGGCTTTTTGGGTTGGTTTTTTTTTCACTCATGGATTGCCCTTTTTGCCGTAAGGTTGCGGAATGGTTAAACGGTCAATCAGTGGCGCGGATAAATTCATTAATAACACCGCGAACGCCACGCCGTCCGGGTACGCGCCGAAATTACGGATTAATACCGTTAATATGGCCACCCCGGCACCAAAAATGATTTTACCACGGTTGGATGAACATCCGGATGTTGGGTCGGTGGCAATAAAAAAAGCCGCCAGCATGATGCCGCCGGAGAAGACATGCTGCTGCGGTGACATGAAAATATCGGCATTGAACAGATAAAACGGTGTTGAAGCGGCAATGGTGGTCATTAACACCGCCGCGGGCACATGCCAGGTGATAATACGTTTATACAGTAAAAATAAGCCGCCGAGAAATAACCAGTTGGCAATCCATTCCCAGCCCAGGCCACCAAAATCACCGAATACCGGACCTGATATAATTTCACTTTGTGAAAAGCCCTGCTGTAATCCGGTCTTTAAAGCCGTTAACGGTGTGGCTGCGGTCACCGCATCCACCGACACGTCAGCAGGCAATCCCATGAAAATAAACGACAGCGTTTGTTGCCAGTTAACGGTTTGCAAGTCACTGCCAAATTGGGCCAAACCGGTTGGTGGCAGCCACAGTGACATGGATTGCGGGAATGCCACTAATATGGTGGCAAATCCCACCATGGCCGGATTAAATATATTATTACCCAAGCCACCGTAAAGATGTTTAGCCACCACGATGGCAAAAAACATACCGACCACGGCCACATACCACGGTGCAATGGGTGATAAACACAGGGCAAATAAAATCGCGGTCACGGGCACCGTTAAATCGCTTAAAAAGGGTTTATGCGGTTGTTGACGCCAGCGTAAACACCACCATTCGAATAAATAACCCGCGGCGGTGGCCAGGGTGATTTGAACTGCCAGGCCGATACCAAAATAAAACCAATGGGCGAACACCGCCGGAACCAGTGCCAGCAGCACCCAGCCCATGACTTTGGTGACACTGAAACGGGCCGGAATATGTGGTGAACCTGAGGTGTTTAGTGACGCGGTCATTCGCTTGTATCCCCATCTGTTGGTTTATTTTTAATCCGATCGAGCACCGCCGAAATCTCTTTTTTGGCCGTGGTTTTGTCTTTGAGTTTTTCGGCTTTGGCACGGCGTTTCGCTTGACGTTCGGCTTTAATGGTTTCTAAGCGCTGTTCACGGTTTTCATGGCGTTGTTTGGCCAGTTGGGCTTTGGCTTTTTTATAATCCTGGTAAGTTAATTCAGATTTGGCATAACGGTAATAACTGACCAAATCAATGTGGCTTGGACACACCCATGAGCAGGCACCGCATTCAATACAATCAAACACATGGTGATTGCGGGCTTGTTCCAAATCATCACCTTGAATATACCAGAATAATTGCTGTGGTAGTAAATCCTGAGGACAGGCCTGGACACAATCACCACAGCGAATACAAGGCAAAGTGGTCAAATCCGGTTTGGTGCTGTGTTTGTCCAAAAGTAACAGACAATTGGTGGTTTTATCTACACCGATGTCCGGATTGGGCATCGGATAGCCCATCATGGGGCCGCCCACAACCAGTTTATCAACATCTGTCATCGGACAGTCGGCTGCGGCCAGTAAGTGATAAAAAGGGGTGCCCACGGGTGTCAGATAATTACCGGGTTTGCTTACCATATCACCGGTTACGGTCACCAGTCGCTCAGTTAACGGCCGGTTATGCTCAACGGCATCATATACAGCTTTGGTGGTGGCCACATTTTGCATAATGATACCCAGTGATAAAGGTGTTTGATCACTGGGAACTTCAAGACCGGTGAGCACCTTAATCAATTGCTTTTCACCGCCGGTGGGGTAAATGGTGGGTACTTTGACAACAGAAATATTAGCTAACTCAAGAGCTCGTATGGCTCGATCCAGTCGTGATTTAACACCGCCCAAATTATCCTCGATGGCAATCACCCCGCGGTTAGCTTCGGCGGCCTGCATTAATAAATGGGTGCCTTTGATTAAAGCCTCTGGTTCATCCAGCATCAGGCGTTCATCGCAGGTAATGTAGGGTTCACACTCAGCACCGTTAATTATCAATAAATGATCTTGAGACCGGGTTTGGTGGTCATATTTAATATGGGTGGGGAAGCCGGCACCGCCCATGCCTAAAATTCCCGCTTCCTGTATGCGTTGAATCAGTTGAGGTCGGTTAATGTCATCCAATGGCGGTAAATAGTCAATGCGTGTGTCCTCAGTATCGGTGTCCAGAATAATACAAGGTGCCACTTCGGCATCGGGTGCGGCGGTGGGGCGTTCTTCGATGGCATGAATGGTACCCGAATAAGGCGCATGAACCACCGCCCCAAAGGGGTGAATCGGCTGCGCAATCACCTGATATTTGTTGACCCGGTCACCGACCGCCACCACCGGTTCTGAGACGTGGCCGCGGTTGACCCGCAAAGAAATAATCAGACGCTCGGGCCGTTCAATGCTAACCACTTCACTGCGTGCGGATAATTCTTTGTGGTGTTTAAGCACCAAGCCACCGTGAAACGTGTCGAGTCGGTCTTTTATCCGGGCCATTGTTGTGCCTTTTCGATGGTCATCATCAGTCGTGGTTTTTCCTGGCGGTGAATACGGCTGGGCAGGGGTGCCGGAATTTGGATAATACAATCCACCGGACAGGCGGGAATACACAAATCACAACCGGTGCATTCATCGCCGATAATGGTGTGCATATGCTTGGCGGCGCCGACAATGGCATCCACCGGACACACCTGGATACATTTGGTACAGCCGATGCAGTCGGCTTCAACAATTTCAACAATCGTATCCACTTCATCCTCAACACCGTTGTCCGGATTGAGCTCCAGTTCTTCCACATCCAACAAGGCCGCCAGTTTGCGGATACCCTCCTGACCGCCGGGCGGGCATTGGTTGATCGGGGCTTCACCTTTGGCAATCGCCTCGGCGTAAGGTTTACAGCCGGGATAGCCGCACTGACCACATTGGGTCTGCGGCAGAACCTGATTAATTTGTTCCACCACCGGATTGCCTTCGACTTTAAATTTACGCGCCACCCACACAATCAGAAGACCGAACAGGCCGGCCAGTAACAGCATAGCAATTAAGGCCAGTAGATAGTTCATATGCTCACCATACCGCTAAAGCCCATAAATGCCAACGCCATTATGCCGGCGGTAATCAAGGCGATCGGAATTCCCTGAAAAGACGGTGGAATATTGGCCATCTCCAGGCGTTCTCGGATGGCCGAGAATAAAACCAGCACCAAACCAAAGCCAAAAGCAGCACCAAAACCAAACACAGCCGATTCCAGTAAGCTGTTTTGTTGTTGCACATTAAGTAAGGCCACGCCCAAAACCGCACAGTTGGTGGTGATTAAGGGTAAGAACAAACCTAAGACCTGATACAGCAACGGTGAAGATTTGTGCAAAATCATCTCGGTCATTTGTACCGTAACCGCAATCACCAGAATAAAACTCAGCGTTTTCAGATATTCAATCTCCAACGGTACCAGCAGGTATTCATTGACCAGATAACTGACGATTGAAGACAGTGTCAGTACAAAGGCAGTGGCGTAACTCATGCCAAGTGCCGATTTATATTGATTGGACACACCCATAAACGGGCACAGCCCCAGAAAGCGAACCAACACAAAGTTATTCACAAAAGCGGCGCTGACAAAAATGACAAAAAAAGTGCTCATTTATCTGTTTGTGTCCGGTTAAATTATTTAACCCGCATACCAGCCTCAGCCCCATCATCCGGTGATAACAGGAAAATGTCTTTGCCACCGGGACCGGCGGCCAGGACCATGCCTTCTGACAAGCCGAAACGCATTTTACGGGGGGCTAAATTAGCCACCATGACGGTTTTGCGGCCCACCAGGTCTTCGGGTTTGTAAGCAGCTTTGATGCCGGCAAACACATTTTTTTCAAGGCCGCCGATATCCAATGTTAATTGAATTAATTTATCGGCTTTCGGCACATCGTGTGCAGCCACGATGGTGGCCACACGAAAATCCAATTTGGCAAAATCATCAAAGCTGATTTCGTCACTGATGGGGTCATCCGCCAAAGGCCCCGTGATTGTCTGTTTTGTGGCGGCTTTTAAATCTTCTTTGCTTTGCTGCATAATGCTGTCTAAGGTATCAGCTTCGATGCGTTGTAACAAGGGCTTAAACGGCTTAATTGCGTGGTTAAGTAAGGGTTTTTCAGCCGCCTGCCAGTGTCTGAGATCGGTGTTCAGAAAATCAGCGGCTTTTTTGGCGGTATGCGGAATCACCGGTGCCAGCCAGGTCATCAGCACCCGAAATAAGTTTAAACCTGTGGTACACACTTGGTGCACCTCATCTAAGCGGTTGTCATCTTTGATTGCCACCCAGGGTTCTTTTTCAGCAATGTATTGATTGGCCTGGTCGGCCAGTTGCATAATTAAACGAATGGCGGCACTGTATTTTCTGGCTTCAAATAATTCGGCCACCTTGTCATGTTGGGCCATGAATTGGTCGTATAAATCCGCTTGATCCAACTGATTAGCCAGGCGTAAATTAAATTTCTTTTTGATAAAACCGGCGGTTCGCGAAGCGATGTTCACCACTTTGCCCACCAAATCACTGTTAACGCGCTGTCGAAAGTCTTCCATGTTCAAATCAATATCCACTAAACTATCGGATAATTTAGCGGCAAAGTAATAGCGTAAATAATCGGGGTTTAAGTGTTCCAAATAAGTTGAGGCTTTAATGAATGTACCGCGAGATTTACTCATTTTGGTGCCATTAACGGTCAAAAACCCATGGGCATACACGGCGTTAGGCAGTTTCATGCCGGCACCGTATAACATGGCCGGCCAAAACAAGGCATGAAAGTACAAAATATCTTTGCCGATAAAATGCACCATTTCATGATCACTGTCGGGATCAATCCAGGGTTTAAAATCCTCACCATTTTGCTCACACACATATTTTAAACAGGCCAGATAGCCCACCGGCGCATCCATCCAGACATAAAAATATTTATCTTTTTCACCGGGGATTTGAAAGCCAAAATAGGGCGCATCCCGGGAAATGTCCCAGGATTGTAAACCCGCCTCAAACCATTCATTGAGTTTGTTTTTGACTTCTTCTTGTAAAGTGCCCGAAGCGACCCATTCTTTAAGCATGGCTTCAAAGTTTTTTAGGTTAACAAACAAATGCTTGGATTCTTTTAAGACCGGCGTGGCGCCGCTGACCACGGATACCGGGTTTTTCAGGTCAGCGGGATCATAAGAAGCGCCGCAGGCTTCACAGTTATCGCCGTATTGGTCATCCGCACCACATTGTGGGCAGGTGCCCCGTAAGAAGCGATCCGGTAAAAACATCTTTTTAACCGGGTCATAGTATTGTTCAATGACCTTTGCTTCAATGTGACCAGCGGCTTTAAGTGTGTTGTAAATGTCCGTAACCAGGGCCAGGTTTTCTTGTGAGTGGGTGGAATGATAATGGTCATAAGAAATTCCAAAGGCCTGCAAATCACGCCAGTGTTCCTCACGCATGCTGTCCACCAGCTGTTCGGGACTTAAGCCTTGTTTTTCAGCCAACAACATAATGGGCGTACCGTGGGCGTCATCGGCGCACAGGTATTTGATTTCGTGGCCTAAACTGCGCATTAAGCGTGCCCAGATATCCGATTGGGTGTGTTCAACCAGGTGACCCAAATGTAAGGAGCCACTGGCATAAGGTAAAGCAGAGGTTACTAAAATTTTACGGGGTTGTGCGGACGCTTGTGTCATCTGATAAAGGCGGTTAAAAAAACCTGCCTATTATCTCATGAGCGTCCGCAAACTTCTATACGAAAGGCCGGCTTGCTTAGTCTGATGCTTGGCTTTTATCACCAATATGTTGATCTAAGAAATCCAACATCTTATTGTACAATTCGATGCGGTAAGGCACTTTTTGAAAGCCGTGCCCGTCTTTGCGGTAGATCTTCTCATAGGATTTACCGGCTTTTTGCAATTGCTCTTCCAAAAAGTAGGCATTATCAATCGGTACCCGAACATCTTCAGTACCGTGGACTAACAATAATGCGGCTTTAATTTTATCCGCATGTAAAGCCGGCGAGCGGGCATCCAAAACGGCTTTGTCGGTGCTGCCAAAACTTTGTTTTTTATAATTCTCTTTGGCTTTGGGCCGGCCTTTAAATGAGTCAGCTTTATCCCATTGCAGTTCAATTTCATATAAGCCGGCATCCGGTATCGAGCATTTGTATAAATCGGGCTCTCGAACCACGGCATTTAACGCGGCATACCCCCCATAGCTGACACCGTGAATACACAAACGGTCTTTATCGGCAAAGCCTTTGTTGACCGCCCATAAAGTGGCATCGGTTAAATCATCCTGCATGGCGGTGCCCCATTCACCATAACCGGCTTCCTGAAAATCTTCACCATAACCACCTGAGCCACGGTAATTAAGTTGAATCACCAAATAACCTCTGGAAGCCAATAACTGTGCCCGTGGATAAAAGCCCCAGCGATCAATGGCCCCGTACGGCCCACCGTGAGGATAGATAACCAACGGTAAATTTTTCAGTTCCTTACCCGGTGGAATGGTCATCTGACCGTACATTTTCAGGCCATCACGGGCTTCTAATGTAAATGGTTCCACCTTAGCCATTTTTTTCGGGTCAATGCCAATCCGGCTATTGGATAAGAATTCAATTTTTTGGTTTTTAACATCGTATAAGTAGTGGGTGCCGGGGTTTTTATCACTGTAGGTGCGCAAGGTGGCCAATTTGTGGTTCTTGGTGAAACTACTGATATCAATTTCCTGGCCTTTAAAAGTGGCCCGTAATTGTTTATGCATTTTAATGTCAGTCTGATTGCCTTTTTCATCAATATAAAAGTAACCCGGGTAACCGGCTTCATAAGTCACACCAATAATTTGGTCATCTCGACCATAGATGGCACCACCAATATCAACATCCGGATGCCGAAAAAGTTTGGTTATGCTGTTGTCATCATAATCAAATACAAATAACCCGGTGTTACCATTGTGGTCTAAATCATGATTAGAGAGAAAATAAAATTTTGAGTTGTCTTTGTTAAATCCCAGGCCGTCGATGACCGGTTCTTTATCATGGTTAACATCAAGCTCTAATATTTGCCAGTCACCTTTTTTATTTTTGATATGTAAATAGGTGATGTCATCATCAAAGTTATACGGTTCAACAGGATCATACTCCAGGGCAAAGCGCGGATTTTCATCGCTATCAACGGCAATATATGAAATACGAGACTTTAAACCACCTTTCAGCTTAGGTGAGTCCGGAACAAAATGTAATTTGCCATTATAGATATTGAGTCGTTGTAATTTTGCACTGAAATTATCCGAGAAATGGTGCTTGGAAATGAGGACATACTTTTTGTCGTCTTTGAGCAATGAGACGGGTCTGACAAATGAACGCTGAAAGTCCCAGAGCATTTGTCTTTTTTTACCATCGTAGTTGGCACTGAATAACTCCGGGTATTTGCGGGCACCGTCCAACCATCCGGTAATCCGTTGGCTTTGTATAATCAGTCGTTCATTATTACCCCAATAGAAAAAAGCCACTTCACGATTAGGGCCCATATCAAAGGAATAAATGCCTTCTTTGGTTTTCATGTCCATAACGCCCAGATTTATGGACGAATCTTGTTCATAAGTAAAAGCCATGCGCTTACCGTCGGGAGAAATTTTCATGTCGATGAAATCAGACTTGGCGGCAAAATTTTCAACCGGTACAAGGTTTGCCTGGCTGGTGAGTGTGGACAGCAAAAAAGCCGTCAATAAAAATAGTTTATAGTGCATAACAGTTGGTGTTTTAAAGGTTGGTAGTAAAGCGGTTAAGCCGAAAAGGTCACATCATAATCAATCCGATGTTGTTTTGGCAATTTCTTTTTTCATAATCAATAAGTTGCCATAGCCGTCTTTGGGGGTGGCAAATTCCCATGAATCCATGACCGTATCGATAAAATTAATGCCCATCTGACCGGGTTTTAGTTGAGACAAATCGCGGGGTTTGATGCTGCTGTCATAGACTTCAGAGGCAAAATCCCGCAGATAAAAGCTTAAGGTGTTGTTTTGGCGCAAGATGGCCAGTTCAATTTCGCCATCTTCGGCATTTTTATAGGCATGGCGAATGATGTTGGTGACCGCTTCATCCAGGGCCAGAATGATTTTTTGTTGTTCATTTGAATTAAAGCCAACCTGAGTTACGATGTTTTCCACTTGATTGCGCACAGACTTAAGTTCTTTGACGTGGGCTAAAAAACGAATATTTAATAGGATGTGCTCTTTTAAATGATCCCGTTTTTCGATCAGCAAAATGGTGGCATCGTCATTCAGTCGATTACGTCGGGTGGTGGTAATCAGTTTGCCGATTCTGACTTCGGGAGATTCGGTTTCAAGGGCTTTGATGTGTTTAATCACACCATCGAGTTCCATGCGATTGTTGTGTTCATCACGGGCATCTGTTAGTCCGTCAGTCAGTAAATAGAGTCCGCCATGATCGAGTTTTTTTGCCTGTTGATTAAAAGAAATTGAGCTGGCTTTAATGCCCAGAGGCGGGGCATCAGCCTGCCAGGTTTCAATCTCACAATCAGGACACATATAAATAACCGGTGGTAAGCCTGCATTGGACCAGGTCACAGTATCGCTACCGGGATGATAATAACCCACGGCAGCACAGACAAACAGACCGCGCGAGGATTTTTCACACAATTCTTTGTTGGCTTTGGCCAGCCACTGTCCCGGTGGCAATTGGTCTTTACCTATCCAGCGCAATAAGCTGCTGGCGCGCACCATTAACATGGCGGCATCCACCCCTTTGCCTGACACATCACCGATAAAAAAACCCACGGTACCGTCATTCAGCTCAAAAAAATCATAAAAGTCCCCCGACACCTCATTGGCCGATAAGTTGCTGCCAACCACCGGAAAGGGTGGATCCTGACGTCCCGGCAATAAAGAGCGTTGCAGACGCCTGGCCAGGGTCAATTCTTTTTTAAGCCGTTTTTGCTCAACAAATTCAAGGGTGTAGCGGGCATTGGCGATGGCCAGAGCCAAGGGTGTTGCCAGTAACCGCAGAATATCCACATCCCGGCTATCGAACAAGGCATTATCCTGATGATTTAATAGCTGAATCACGCCGATGGTTTGGTCATTATTAATCAGCGGTGAACACAATACCGAGCGGGTTCTAAAACCGGTTAACGTGTCCACATGGCAGACAAAATCCTTGTCCTTTTGGGCATCCTCAATTATCTGACATTTACCTTCTAAATAAGTGCGGCCGATAATCCCGCTGTCGATTTTGATGGACATGTCGGTGATATCCACCGGTCCTGAACTGGCCCGGCAGATGAGGTTTTGTTTATTTTTATCCACCAAAAAGACACTGGCAGCTTCGGCATTCATGTAATTACGAATCCGTTTCACCGCCCGGCGCAAGACTTCGTCAATATTCATGGTGTTGACAAAATCCTGGCTTAAATCGGCGAGTAAGGTTAATTGTTGTAAGGTGCCGGCAGACTGTTGGCAGTCTTCAGTGTTGTAGAAAGGTTGTTCGTCGCTCATGGCAGTTTGGGTTTGTTATCACTCGGTCTCTTTTGTTTACGTGATTTTCGGGCACGACGTTTCTGGCGTCTTTGGCGCATGGTGCTGATGGTCATAACAATACCGGAAATGGCATAAGCGCTAAAAGCGATAAACAAGACCCATTGGGTTTTAATGGCCAGCAGAACAAACACCAGCACTAAAATAAGTACCCACACAAATGAGACATTTTCTTTAAAATTAATGGTCTTAAAAGAATAGTAGCGCAACCGCGATACCAATAATAACCCCACAATAATGGTTAGCGGCAAAGCCACAAACTTTAAGTCCGGGCCAACCAATTCCAAATCGAGACAAATCCACACAAAAGACGCCAGCACCGCTGCCGCTGCCGGTGATGGCAGACCCTGGAAATAGGCTTTATCAATGGTGCCGATTTGGGTGTTAAAACGTGCCAATCGGAGGGCGGCACTGACTGCATAGATAAAGGCCGCCAACCAGCCGATTTTCCCCAGGACAGGGTGAATATCGCCTAAGTGAATGAGCGACCAATTAAACATCAGCACGGATGGTGCAATCCCGAAAGAGACCAAATCAGACAAAGAATCATACTGTTCTCCAAATTCTGATTGGGTATTGGTCAGCCTCGCCACACGACCGTCTAAGGCGTCCAGTAAAGCCGCAATAAAAATGCTTAAACAGGCCATTTCATAGTTTTCCGCGATGGCGGCAATGATGGCATAATAACCGGAAAACAAAGCACCGGTGGTGAATAGATTAGGCAATAAATAAATGCCTTTTTTCCTGGCAGTGTTTAATTTTGTCATAGGTAATTATTCGATAACTGTTTATTAATTGTACAGAAAATAAAAGGCTCGTGCTTGCTATTTACAGGGATTATTTTTATTATTGAGGCGTATTGTACGTGGAGAACGTGATGAAATTAAGCATTCTGTTATTACTGTGTGTATTTAGTACCGTAACCCTTGCTGCCACTAAGGTGTATAAGTGGGTTGATAAAGATGGTAATATTCACTACTCAGAACAAAAACCGCCTAATCAACAGGCCGATACCCTGCGCATAAAAGAACGTAAACCCCAACCACAACAAACCGAACCGGCGGCAGAGCAGACCGAAGCCGACAGTGAAGTAAATGAGTCTGATGAGCAGATTCAACAACGTGAACAAGCCGAACAGGCGCTGCTGGCGGCTGATCGAATCAATAAACAAAAACTTTGTCAGCAGGCTAAAGCCAACCGGGATGCTCTGAATGCCAGTGTTCGGGTGTCCCGAATCGATCCCGAAACCGGTGAACAGATTCGGATGACGGATGATGAACGGGTGGATGCTTTACAAAAGGCCGAACAAGCCATTAAAGAATATTGCCAATAGTCATCAGCGCACAAATCTTCAGGCACTGATGTGTCTTCACAGGATTTAACACCGCATACATCCTCGCAAGGAGGGCGGCCTGATTGGTTGTCTTGTTTTGCATTTATTCAGCAACATTGGTCTGATGTTATTGAAATCCAACAACAGTATCCGCTTTTATCTGAATATCCGGTGGCTGAGGACTGGCAAACATTCTATCAAGTTAATCAATCAATGGGTTTGTCGGCCTGTCTGCGGTGCTTTCGTCAAACCCGCCTGGCTTATATTGCTGCCCAGGATTTAGAACAACCGGTGGTTTATCATTTGACCGCACTGCATGCGGTCAGTGCGTTGGCTGATTTTTTAATTCAGCAGGCTTATCAGGCGGCAGTCTCAGAAATGACGGCGCGGTATGGTGTGGTGCGTGATGCGCAAAACAAGCTGCAATCTCTACAGATATTTGCTTTAGGGAAATTAGGCTCAGGTGAGCTGAATTATTCATCCGATGTAGATTTGGTGTTTATTTATGAGCAAAAAGGAACATCGGATGGAAAAAAGTCGCTGGATGCCGGGCGCTATTTTAATCGCCTGGGTCAAAAAATTATTCAATTACTGGACCAATACACCGATGAAGGCAGGGTCTACCAGGTGGATATGCGTCTGCGGCCCTTTGGTACGGTGGGTCCATTGGCCTGTTCATTGGAGGCTTTGCACCACTATTTATTGAACGAAGGTCGGGAGTGGGAGCGTTTTGCCTGGATGCGGGCCCGTCAGGTGGCCGGTGATACAGATGCGGGGCAACGCACCCTGGCCACCATTAAGCCGTTTATTTATCGCCGCCATCTGGATTATTCTGTGTTTGAGTCCCTGGCCAGAATTAAAGCGGATATGACCTTATTGACCGATTATGAAACAGATGATTTAAAGTATGGTTTGGGTGGTATTCGTTCGGTTGAATTTGTGGTGCAATCTTTGCAGATGACTTTTGGCGGTCGTGACGAATCGCTGCAAGGGGTGTCCATTTATGGCCAAATCCAACAGCTGTATGAAGCCAGGAAATTATCCACCGCTGACATGGAAATGTTAAGTCATGGCTGGCTGTGGTTGCGTAAAAGTGAGAATATATTGCAGGCGGTGAATGACTTACCCAAACATGATTTTTCCTTTTCTGATTGTTTAAAAGACCGGATGCCACTGTTTTTCAACCAACCCGACTGGCGTGGTTATCATAATCAATTGAAGGAATTCAGAACACAGATTGACGCCATTTTCAGACATTTATTTGCAGATATTGCCACGGCAGATGCGGTATTAACAGCCGCTGAGCAGCGTTTGATTAACGACAAAATGGATGAACTGCCGTTACAGCGTTTACCCAAATCGACCACAGAAAAAGTGCACAGTGTGTTACAGCAGGCCATTTTGATTGGACGTGATGCCCAATCAGTCGATTCACAATCATCCCAACGTTTACACGCCGCGGCTGATCCCGAAGGTTTTTATGACAATGACGAGACGCCGGTAATCGCCTGGCAACGCTTGATGCAAGTGATTAGGGCCATTGTCAAGCGGCCCAGTTATTTGTCGATGCTGGTTAAAGAACAACCGGTGTTGGTGGCTTTGTTGCGGTTGATTCAAAAACATGATTATGTGGCACATACCGTGGCCCGGTTTCCGGTGCTGCTGGAATTATTGTTTGAGCCCCATGATTTACCGGACGATTTAACGGTTGCCTGGTTACAGCAATCCTGGCAACAACAACGGATGCCGGTGGATGACGTGGAACAATGGATGGAGGCCTTGCGTTATTTTAAACTCAGTACCCAGTTTTTGATTATTTGTGATTGGCTCAATAAAAAACACAGTAATCGCCAAACATGTCATCGTCTGTCTTGTCTGGCGGAGTTTATTTTGATTCAGGTGATTGAATACAGCCACCGGGAAACCTGTGCTAAATTAAATCCCCAATCCAAAGCCGCCGTAACCTGCCAACAACTGATGGTGATTGCCTATGGTTCACTGGCTTCAGGACAGATGAAACTGTCTTCGGATATGGACTTGGTGTTTGTGTTGGATAGTGACTCCATTTCCAATGATCAGCGCTATTTTATGCAACGCTGGGTTAAGCGCATCACCCACCATTTAAACGCAAGACTTTATCACGGACACCTTTATGACATCGATTTGCAATTGCGACCCAACGGTAATTCCGGCAGTTTGGTGACGTCTTTAAATGAGTTTGCCAACTACCAAAAAAACCGTGCCTGGATTTGGGAGCATGCCGCTTTAATTAAGTCCAAACTGGTGTATGGCACTGATGATCAGCAACAACATTTTAAGCGTTTAAGACAAGCCATTTTAAGCCAGCCCAGAAAAGCGGATGAGGTGTATCGGGCATTGGCTGTGATGCGTGATAAACTGGTCAAAACCGACAGTGACCATCAACTGGAATTTGAGGTGATGGCCGCGGTGTTAATCCACAGTCACAATCACCCTCAACTGGCTGAATTACAGTATCTTTCGGATATGTTCAAAGCATTAAAAGCACTTGGTATTCTCAGTTCACAACAGGCTTTGCCGGGACCGCCGATTCCCATCAACTAAAACAGCAAAAGCCCGAATAAATCGGGCTTTTGCAAACAGCTTCCAGGTAAATTTACTGTACGACTAAGCGATTTTAACCTCTTCGCGGCTGGTATAAGCCCGGGTTCGGTCAAAGGCGTCATGCGGAAAATCATCCACTGCAATCACTTCGGCCACCTGCGCCCGGACTTTAGTCAGGGTGTTAAACTCACTTTTGTTAATAATGTCTCGCTCTAAAGCCTGATTCAGCTGTTCTGCGGGTTCAATGGCATCGATTTCACCACTTTTTTCCGCTTTCAGCAAACGCCGCTCTAACGGCTCGGTGTCGATGACTTTGGCCAGTATCTGGTTCATTTTTGCCACCAAATTATTTTCGGATATCTGTTTATCGATGCCATCACATAACCGATCACGGGTTTCATTGGGTGACAGTAATAATGTGGCCACCTTATGACCCAAACGGTCACCGGGGGGTAATTCATGGGTGCCCAGCGGGAAAATGGTTCGACGCAACATAAAGCCAACAGTTTTGTTGGGGAAGTTGTAGCTGAGAATTTTTAACGCTTGCTCAATTTCATAAAAATGGTGATGCAAGGCCCAGGCCACCACCGGTTGATCAGCGCTTTGCTCACCTTGGTCCCGGTAACGTTTGAGTACCGCAGAAGCCATGTATAAATGACTCAATACATCGCCTAAACGGGCTGAGGTGGATTCGCGTTTCTTCAGCGAGCCACCCAGTGTTAACATGGCCACATCGGCGGCAAAACCGAAAGCGGCACTGTATCGGGTAATTCGGGAATAGAACTTTTTGGTGAATTTATCGCCGGGACCCGGTTCCAGGCGCCAACTGCCGAGACCCATAAAGAACGAGCGGACCGCATTTTGAAACGTGTAACCCATGTGTTTAAACAACAAATGGTCAAAAGTTTTTAAGGATTCCTCTTCATCGGGCAAATTGGCCGCTTCCATCTCTTTCAGCACATACGGATGACAACGAATCGCACCTTGACCAAAAATAATTAAACTGCGGGTTAAAATATTGGCACCTTCCACGGTAATCCAAATCGGCGCACCCATCCAGGCACGGCCCAAATAATTGTTGGGACCCATAATAATACCTTTACCGCCATGAATGTCCATGGCATCGGCAATGATGTCGCGGGCCATGTCAGTGGTGTGCATTTTGGCAATCGCAGAAGGTACCGAAGGGCGTTCGCCACGATCCACCGCCGCTGCGGTCATGGTAGAAACCGCTGCACAAGAGTAGGTTTTGCCGGCAATCCGACACAAGGCTTCTTCAATACCTTCAAATCGGCCAATGGGTAAATTAAACTGTTTTCGGATACGGGCATAGGCGCCGGTGGCATAGGCCACCATTTTAGCCCCGCCGGTGGAACTCGAGGGTAAAGAAATGGCACGGCCCACTGCCAGCACTTCAGACAGCATGCGCCAACCATGGCCAATCATTTTTTCGCCGCCAATAATGGCGTCCATGGGTACAAACACATCTTTGCCACGCACCGGACCGTTCATAAACATGACATCCAACGGTAAATGGCGGCGCCCAATGTCCATGCCCGGAGTGTCACTGGGAACCAATGCCAGGGTAATACCCAGGTGTTCTTTGTCACCAAGGATTTTGTCCGGATCGGTCATCTGAAAGGCCAACCCCACCACTGTGGCCACCGGTGACAGCGTAATGTAGCGCTTGTCAAAAGTCAGGCTAATGCCCAACACCTCTTTGCCGTCAATTTTTTTCTTACAAACCACACCTTTATCGGGAATGCTGGTGGCGTCAGAACCGGCACTGGGGGCGGTTAATCCAAAACAGGGAATTTCTTTGCCTTCTGCCAGTCTCGGCAGATAATGGTTGCGCTGTTCTTCTGTGCCGTAATGTAATAACAGTTCAGCGGGACCAAGTGAATTCGGAACCGCGATGGTGGCGCCGGCCACGGCACTGCGTGAGGCGACTTTTTGTAATACATAGGAATGTGCCAGGGCAGAAAAACCCAGACCGCCGTATTCTTTGGGGATAATCATGGCGAAGAATTTCTCATTGGCAATAAAATCCCAGACTTCTTTGGGCATATCGCCTTTGACATGGTTGTATTCATGCTCATCCAGCATCTCGCATAAAGTTTGTACCGGACCATCCAAAAAAGCTTTTTCCTCGGTACTGAGTTCCGGCTTTTTCATATTATGTAATCGTTTAAAGTTCGGCTTGCCGCTAAATAATTCACCATCCCAATGCACGGTGCCCGCCTCCAGAGCAACCCGTTCAGTTTCTGATAATTGTGGCAAAGCTGTGCGGAAAAATTTTAAGAAATGTTGGGTAAAATACTGTTGCCGAATGGCTTTAATGTTTAAAAACAAAGCCGGCAGGGCAAACAATAATAAGATAAAGAAGCCCGCCCAGAATGTACTGTCAGTGAATAAAATACACGCAATCAGGACTGCCGCTGTGGCTATGGTCCATGTTTTAACGGAAGTTCGGAGGTATGCTGTGACCAAAGTCGTCAGAATAAACATACCAAATAAAGCAAGAAAACTCATGAGGGTGCCTAAAAAATGTTGAACATACGGTACAGTATGGCGACAGGAAAGCCGTTTGTCAATACGCAAGCGTATGGAAAAGTCAAATTTATCATTGACCGGTGACAATTTGTGGTTATGATAAAGCCATGATGAAACAAACAAAGGCGGTCAAAGACAACCCGAAGAAAAAATCACTGAACCCCAAAGATTGGGAACTGGCTACATTGGATGTGATTGCCAACCAGGGCGTGAGCGCGGTGGCGGTGGAAACCATTGCCCGGGTGTTGGGTGTCACCAAAGGCAGTTTTTACTGGCATTTCACCAACCGCAAGGATTTGATTGTGGCCGCCTTAAAGCGTTGGCGAGATCAAGATAATGAAGTGATTAAACACCGTATTCTGACAATAACAGACCCCTATAAACGGCTAAAAACCTGGTTTTTATTGTCTTCTGAGCCCTTGCAAAGTCATTTAATCTACGCCACTTTATTGGC
Source organism: uncultured Marinicella sp. (assembly GCA_964557625.1). Lineage (GTDB taxonomy): Bacteria > Pseudomonadota > Gammaproteobacteria > Xanthomonadales > Marinicellaceae > Marinicella. The sequence goes on along the minus strand of CAZLAW010000005.1, from coordinate 15,289 downwards.
TGACAGACAACACAGCTATGTCTCAAAGGTACTCAAAGAGGTGACTTTGGATCGCTTGAATCATCTTCAACAATGTTACCAGGATATTGGCTATAGCGAAACTCAGGCAAAGCAACAAGCCTTACTCGCTTATTCTGTCTATGTGGGGTATTTGCATATGACTAAGACCCTTCACGGCCAGTTTAAACATGATAATAATGTCGATGATTACGTCAAACATGTGGCCGGACAACTGATCCATCCGCCGGAAGCGGCTTCCATTGATTTATCTGGCCGGGAACAAAAATAAGCGTGCACGGTTGACATCTGTCGCATCGCTTGCATTCAGCCAGATACCTGCAGTTTCTAAAGATTATAGGAGACAAATAAATTGCTTGTTTCAAGGGGTGTTTTTTGCTACTATCGGTGGTCATACGATATTTTATAAACTAATAATCATAACAATGCGCCACATTGCCCTTATCATATTGCTCACCTTCCTTATGCCCGGCCGGCTTATGGCTGTTAAGGCTTACGCGGTGGCTGATGATAATTTTGATTATCCGGATCACCTCGTTGAAATTGATTTAAACACCGGTGATTATCAAAGTTTCGGGCAAATTCCTGATCCTTTTATCGGTATAGAAGGCATGGCCGTTTCGGCCAACGGTGTTATTTATGGTGCCGATGATAATACCAAAACCCTGGTACAAATTGATCCCACGGATGCCCGTGCACTGCCGGTGGCCAACGTGAATCAAAATTTTGGTTTTGGCAATGTTCAGGAAAACCATGATTATGGTATGAGCTTTGCCTGCAACGGCCAATTATTTTTAGCGGTTAAGCACAATCAAGGATTGTATGAAGTGAATCCACAAACCGGGAAGGCACAATTAATCGGACACACAGGACATAATTTCACCTCTTTGGCATCCTGGGATAACCGCCTGTATGGTGTGGCTTCCGGTGATTTCAATTTGTATGAAATTAACCCGCAAACAGCCGAAGCCAGTTTAATCGGGCCTTTGGGGGATTTAGGCGGTGGTGTAGAGCTGTATGGTTCGGGTATGAGTTTTGATGCGGATGGTCAATTATGGATGATTATCAATTTAAGATTATCTGATCCCTTAAATCCTTTGCAATCGCGTATTTTTAAAGTTAATACCCAAACCGGGCAGGCTGAATACATTTCCGACACCTTAGTGGGTGTGGAGTCTTTGGCCATTGACAATGGTCAGGGATGTGTGCGAGGCACACCGGTGGCTGAACAAGTTCCAACACTGAACCCAATCAGTCTGTGGTTGTTGATTGTAACCTCGCTGGTCTTTGGCATGGTGGCGGTACGTCGCACGGCTTGATGGCTACGTTCATCTCACTTCACGACAGCTTTTCTCTCTAATCTTTTTATCCGGGTTTAGCCAATCGGGCGCTTTACCGTTATAATACATTTTTAAACAAGACATTCTGCGGAGTAAATTATGGGCATAAGTGTGACACAACTTGTGATAATCCTGGTGGTGGTTGCTTTGATTTTTGGGACCAAAAAACTACGTAATATCGGCGGTGATTTAGGCGGTGCCATCAAAGGCTTTAAAAAAAGTATGCAAGAGGATGAGCCGGACGAAATCACCGACCAAAAAACAGAACACACTGAGCGCAAAGAGTCCAAAAAAGAACACTAAATCATGTTTGACATTGGTTTTACCGAATTATTGTTGGTATTCGTGGTGACTTTGTTGGTGGTTGGTCCGGAAAAATTACCCGGCGTTGCCCGTAAAATGGGTCGGTTCTTAGGTCAAATTAAACGCACATTTAACCAAATTAAGCATGATGTGGAGCAAGAGCTTGAAATTGAAGCCGTCAAAGCCAAACTAAAAGAAAATGCGATGGCGGAAGAAGCCCGACAATTGGCTGAAGATATGTCAGAAACCATCGAAATCGAGCCCAACAATAAAACGCAGAAAACCAAAGATAAGGACTGTCATGACTGATTCAGAACAGTCGATTATCGACCATCTGATTGAATTGCGCAGCCGTTTATTAAAAGCGGTTTTAACCGTTTTGGTGTTAATCGTTATCATGTTTCCTTTTGCCGGTGAAATCTACACCCTGATTGCCAAGCCGGTAATGATGAATTTATCGGCTGGCACAGAAATGATTGCCACCGGTGTTTTATCACCCTTTTTAACGCCGTTCAAGATGGTCATTATTTTGGCTGTTATTATCAGCATACCGGTTATTTTTTATCAGATTTGGGCCTTTGTGGCACCGGGCTTGTATCGCCATGAAAAGCGCATCGCCTTGCCGATTCTGTTTAGTGGTATTGTGCTGTTCTATTTAGGTTGCGCTTTTGCTTATTTTGTGGTTTTCCCCATCTTATTTGTGTTTCTGCCAGGCATTGCACCCGAAGGTGTGGTTTATATGCCGGATATCAATTCCTATTTAGACATTGTTGTGCGTTTGTTTTTTGCTTTTGGTTTGGCTTTTGAAATTCCGGTGGCAGTGATTATATTGATTGTGTTGGGCGTCACATCGGCTACACAGTTGGCGGCGAAAAGACCGTATATAATCGTCGGTATTTTAGTGGTGGCCATGCTGTTAACACCACCGGATCCAAGTTCTCAGGTGTTACTGGCGATTCCCATGTGGATTCTATTTGAGTTTGGGCTTATCATGGGTCGAATTTTGCGCAGTCGAAGACAGCAATCTGAATCCAATGTCCATGATTAACAGTGCTTACTTTTTGACGCTTTGCTGAATTTCGCTACAATGCGAGTAATTATGAATACTACATCATGACACACATAAAAAAAGAAATTTTCCGAAAGGATTATCAGCCGCCCAATTACTGGGTACGTTGGGTTGATTTGGCCTTTTTGGTGGAACGGGATCACACCCTGGTGCGGGCGCGTATCGTGTTTAAACGCAATCCGGCAGCCGCTGATAAAACATTGTTCCTACATGGCCGTCACTTATCCTTACAGCGTTTATCCATTGACGGCCAAACGGTGGCGGTAGATGATTTGCATATGACCGATGATGGTTTGCAATTACATGATGTGCCTGAACAATTTGAATTACGCAGTGAAGTTAAAATTTACCCCGCTGAAAATACCGCGCTGGAAGGTCTGTACCAATCCGGTGACTTTTTCTTAACCCAATGTGAGGCCGAGGGCTTTCGGCGCATTACCTATTACCCGGATCGTCCGGATGTTCTGGCACCTTTTACGGTCACCATAGTGGCGGATAAAACCCGTTATCCGGTGTTGTTGTCCAATGGCAACCAGGTGGCGTCCGGTGATTTATCACATAACCGACATTACAGTAAGTGGGTTGACCCGCACCCCAAACCCAGTTATTTGTTCGCCATGGTGGCAGGAGATTTGGCTTATATTGAAGACCGTTTCACCACCGCTAAAAATAAGCAAGTTCAACTGCGTATTTACACGGAACAGCAAAATATTGATGCCTGCGATTATGCCATGCAGTCATTGAAAAATGCCATGCGCTGGGATGAACAACGTTTTAATCTGGTGTATGATTTGGATGAGTACAACATTGTGGTCACCGATGACTTTAATATGGGGGCGATGGAAAACAAGGGATTAAATATTTTTAATTCTAAATATGTATTGGCCAAACAGGACACCGCCACTGATCAGGATTTTATTAACGTGGAAGCGGTTATCGGGCATGAATATTTTCACAATTGGACCGGTAACCGGGTCACCTGTCGTGATTGGTTTCAGTTAAGTTTAAAAGAAGGCTTGACTGTGTTCCGAGACCAGGAATTCACTTCGGATCAGCAATCACGGGCCGTGAAGCGGATTGAAGATGTACGGCATTTACGCACGGCTCAGTTTGCTGAGGATGCTTCTCCCATGTCACACCCGGTACGGCCGGATTCTTATATAGAAATCAATAATTTCTATACCCTGACAGTGTACGAAAAAGGTGCTGAAGTGGTGCGTATGTACCACACCTTGTTGGGTGAAGCCGGTTTTCAAAAAGGCATGGACTTATACTTCAAACGTCATGATGGCACCGCCGTCAGTTGTGATGATTTTCGGCGAGCTATGGCCGATGCCAATCAGGTGGATTTAGACCAGTTTAGTTTGTGGTACAGCCAAAACGGCACACCGGTGGTGACGGTTAAATCTGACTATGATGCCGAACAAAGCTGTTTTCGCTTACATTTTGAACAGCACTCGCCGGACAGCTATCGCGGGAACACACCCTGGCAACCCATGCATATTCCTATTAAGCTGGCGCTCTATGATGACACCGGCAGCCGGCTTAAATTAAACCGGCAGGGTGACACACAAACTGTCTTTGAGCTGACCCAAAAGCAACAAACACTGGCGGTGGAAGATGTTTATAGCCGGCCCACACCTTCTTTATTGCAAGAATTTTCAGCGCCGGTGCGACTTAAACAGTCATTGTCTTTTGAGGACCTGGCGTTTTTGGCTCAACATGATCAGGACGCGTTTAATCGCTGGGATGCGGCACAGCAGTTACAACAAGACATCATCATGGCCAAATACCGGGCCCTGAAAGAAGAAGGCACACAACAAACGCCGGCGCTGTTTTTTGATTCATTCAGACAGTTATTGTTAAATGACAAGCTTGATAAAGGCTTGGTGGCAGTGGCCATCACCTTACCGAGTTTACAATCATTGATTGTTAATATGGATGCGGTGGATGTGGCCTTGTTACATCAGGCCAAGGAGCAACTGGTGGCAGAAATCAATCACCAGCTGCAGGTAGAAATTTTGTCGGTTTATCACCAAAACCATACGGATGAGGCCTATCAGGTCAATCCCCGACAAGTGGCGCAGCGAAGTCTGAAAAATCGATGTTTATGGTATTTGGCCCAAACCGGCAACAAAGAGTATTATCAACTTTGCCAACAACAGTATACCATTGCAGATAATTACACCGACAGTATCACCGCCTTGACCCTACTGGCCCATCAACAAGCACCGGGTTTTGAAGACCTGTTGGCCAACTATTTTAACCAATGGCAAGACAATCCACTGATGATAAATAAGTGGCTGTCCATTCAAGCCACGATTCCTGCGGAAGATACCCTCGATCGGGTAAAACAACTGATGGAATTGTCGGTTTTCTCTCTAAAAAACCCCAATGCCGTGCGCTCTTTACTGGGGGCCTTTTGTGCCGGTAATCTGACCCGGTTCCATGCACCGGACGGATCGGGCTATGCGTTTTTGGCCGATCAGGTTTTGGCTTTGGATACCATTAACCCACAGATTGCCGCCAGAATGGTGAGTTTGTTGAATGATTTTAAACAATTTGATTCTCAGTTGAGCGACAAAATGCTGGCGCAAATAAAACGAATCCATTCCACTGACAGACTTTCTCCCAATGTGTTTGAAATTGTCGACCGGGCCATACAGTCAGCTGAGTCATAATGCGTTATCCGACCATTAAGCAATTACGTTATTTTAATGCTTTGGTGGACCACAATCACTTTGGACAGGCCGCCGCCAGTTGTTTTGTATCCCAATCGGCGTTTAGTGTGGCGATTAAAGAACTGGAAAAAAGTCTGGGCGGCCAATTGGTGGATCGCACCAACAAAAGTGTCACAATCACCAATTTAGGCCGTGAAGTCTATCAACAATCACTGGCAGTCATGACCGAGTTGCAAAAACTATATGATTTAGCCCAGGGTAACTTAAAACCTTTATCCGGTCGACTGGCGGTGGGGATGATTCCAACCATTGGTCCTTTTGTGTTGCCGGATCTGGTACCGTATCTGAATCAACACTTTCCGGATTTACAATTAGAAATTCATGAAGGCAAAACCAACGATATTTATGAGCAATTAATGGAGGGGCGTTTAGATGTGGTGTTATTGGCTTTACCCTATGAGCTTCGCAGTATTGAGACCCAGTCACTGTTTAAAGACCCTTTCCGGTTGATTCATGGTCGGGATTATGGTTTTACCGGTCAAAAGTCTTTTAACATCAATCGTCTTGAAGACGGATCCGTGTTGTTGTTGGATGACGGACATTGTTTAAGAGATCACGCCATCAGTGCCTGTCAGATTCAACATGTGGATAAAGTCAGTCATTTCACTGCCAGCAGTTTGCTGACATTAATGGCGATGGTGCGACAAAATTTAGGCATCAGTTTTATCCCGCAAATGGCCGTTAATTCAGGGCTGATTGATGACACCCTTATCATCAAAGACATGGATAAAAAAGCCTATCGGGAAATTGGTCTGGCCTGGCGCAAGGGCAGTATGCGGGTTCAGGAGTTTCAATTATTGGGTCAGGCCATTATTGAAGCCTGTCAGGTTAACCCTGATGATCTATTGTGCTGAACCAAATCATGGAAGCTTGTCTGCTCGGGGTTTTATTTTGACGCCATGAATCATAACTGTCATCCTGATAGGTGCAAATAGAGGCATCTTTAAAGTGGGCAATGTCTTGGTGAGCAAGCTGTGTTTTGGCCATTATTTTTAAATCCGCATAACAATGGCCATTAATCACTTTGGTAAAAGCACGATTCGCATCGGGATGGGCTTGTAAATAATGGGTCTTAAAAAAACTGTCCACCTGATAATGATGTGCACAAATAGCCGGTCCAAACCAAACAACCAAAGGATGCGGTGTTTGAACCTTTTTTAAAAGCTTGGTCAGTATACCCCGGTATAGACTGCGCCAGCCGCAATGAACGGCCGCCACAAAGCTGGCCGCTTCATCCGTGATCAGCACCGGTAAACAATCGGCGGTCATAATGGCGCACATAATTTCCTTCCGGCGGGTAAAACAGGCATCGGCAGACCGCCAGAAATGGTGTGCAGGTGCGGTGTTTAATTCAAGGCAAGTGTCACCATGAACCTGTTTCATAAAAACAGGTTCATGGGGTAAGTCAAAACGCCGTGTTATCTCGCTTAAGGCATCATCCCTACCCGCTGCCGGATGGATATTGAGGTTGGGGTGTGATTGAGGCAATAAGTCCCGATGGGTTTGTAATACCCAAACAGATTGACTGTCAGTCTGATGAAGAAAAAAGGGTTTATTCATGGGGAAAAAGTAAGGCCGGTTGAGAATGCTAATGTGGGAGAGGGAGTAAAGCCACAAGTATCTAAGGTTTGTCCAACCGGCCTGTTAGTGCTAACCAATAAGTTATAACTAACCAACAACTAAATGATACCGAAAAAAGTGAGCAGATGTTCATTTTTCGGTGCTTATTCAACATATTCCACCTCAAAACGGTCATTTTCACTGTCCGGTTGGTCTAAATCATGCAAATTATCCATAAGGTGACATAAATCGTCAGGTATTGGTGCGGTGACCTGAATTTGTTTGTCGAGAATGGGGTGGGTAAAGGCCAACTTATGTGCGTGGAGCGCTTGTCTGGGAAACGCCCGGATGATGTCTTTCAGTGTGCTGTCAACCGATGCGCTGAGTCGGTTTTTATTGCCATACACCGGATCACCCACCAGGGCATGGCCTAAATGGTGCATATGAACCCGAATCTGATGGGTGCGACCGGTTTCCAGCTGCACACGCAAAGCGGTAAAGTGTGCAAAGTGCTCACTGGGCCAGTAATGGGTGACAGCAGGTTTTCCTTTGGGTGTCACCGCCATTTTCGTTCGCTGGCTGGGGTGTCTGCCGATGGTGGTTTCTACGGTGCCGGGTTTTTTAATGCAACCTTTAACCACACAAAAATAAGTCCGTTCCACCCGATGGGCTTTGAGCATGTCAATGAGTTTGAGTTGGCACTCGGCTTCTTTGGCAACCACCATTAAACCGGACGTGTCTTTATCAAGACGGTGGACAATACCGGCTCTGGATAGCATCCGTTGGGCTTCACTGAGTGCCAATAAACCATTCAGCAAGGTGCCGTCTGGATTACCGCTGCCCGGATGCACCACCAGTCCGGCCGGTTTGTTGATAACCATTAAATGTTTATCCTGGTATCGTATATCAAGCGGTATGTTCTGGGGCTGGTCAGCGACCGATTTTTCAATCTCGACATCAATGCTAATTGTTTCAAATCCTTTTAAAATATACTTACTTTTGGTATTATGACCATCGATTTTAACGGCGTTCTGTTTTATCCACTGCTGAATCGCGTTACGCGAGAAGTCCGGGAACTGCGCCGATAAAAATTGGTCTATGCGTGTACCTGCATCATGTGATTGTGCATTCAGTGTTTTTGTTATGTGTTGTGTATGTTCATTCATACGCCTATTTTAATTGACCTCAGGATATAAACCCATGTTATATACCAATAAATTAAGCGGCTTTAAAGTCATTATGATGTTAATGCTCGGTTTGGCCTTATTACAAGGTTGCGGCAAGAAAAATGATGTTCGCGAAGTGGAAGTCACCAAAGAATCTGCTTTAGACATGTATTTAGAGGCCAAACGTGCCCTGGATGCCGGTGTCTGGACCGCAGCAGAGAACAAGTATAAGGATTTACGGTCACATTATCCTTTTGGTCATTACACCGAACAGGGTTATTTGGAGCTGGCATTTGCTCAATATAAGCTGTACAAAATGGAGCAAGCCATTTCAACAGTCAACCGTTTTATTAAAAATTATCCGGCACATAAAAACCTGGATTATGCCTATTATTTAAAAGGTTTGATTTATTTCAACAGTGATCGGGGATTGATGCAACGCATAAACCCGGATGATTCTGCTGACCGCAATCAAGAAAATATCCGTAATGCTTTTTCGGCCTTTAAAGATTTCATCGAGCGCTACCCTGACAGTGATTATGCACCGGATGCACGGCAACGCATGGTGTATTTGAAAAATCAGCTGGCAGCTTATGAAACCCAAGTGGCGGCTTATTATTTACGTCGCGGTGCACCCATTGCCACCATTAACCGGTGTAAATTTGTGTTACAGGCTTATCAGGAAACACCGGCAGCAGCCGATGCCCTGGCTTTAATGGCTGCCGCCTATGAAAAATTAGAAGAACCTGAACTGGCCGATGAAACCAAAAATGTTTTGGCAGCTAATTATCCCAATCACGAATACCTCAGTACCGGTAAAGTGAACACAGAAACCAATGTATTAACCTGGCAAGAAATCTGGCCGTTTTAAACGTATCGCAATCAGGGGGATTCCATGGATATATTATCAGCCACCATTTTACTGTTCCTGATTATGGATCCATTGGGCAATGTGCCCATTTTCTTAAGTTATTTAGAGCGCTGTGAAAACCGTTATCGGGTATTGGCACGAGAGCTCATCATGGCCTTGGTGGTACTGTTTTTGTTTTTGTTTCTGGGCGAACAAATGCTCAGGTTTCTCCGTCTGGAGCAAAGCTCTGTCTCTCTGGCCGGTGCCATTATCTTATTTATTATTGCGCTGAGAATGATTTTCCCGGTGACCCGTCAATATGGCGATGAAGAAGAGGAAGAGGAGCCTTTTTTAGTGCCGTTGGCCATTCCTCTGGTGGCCGGACCGTCGATTTTGGCCACCTTGATTTTGATGGCCAGCAAGCACCCGAATGAACTTGGCACGCTGTCGGTTGCCTTATTGGTGGCATGGATACTGTCTTCGGTTATTTTATTTTCGGCCACTGCCATGCAAAAGTATTTGGGTAAAAATGGCATGATCGCCATTGAACGACTGATGGGTATGCTGTTGATTGCCATTTCGGTGCAGATGTTTTTAGACGGCATTCGGGATTTTGTCAGTTCGGTTCAATAAATTTTAACCGTCATTCACTGAAAATTCAGCGCATTGGCTTTATAATGCGTGCTTTGCATAATGTAATAAGCAGCGATTGGAAACAACGGTGACTTAATGCAAAGGCTCCATTAACCAATAATTCAGGACTTGATCAATGCAACGACAGGTACCCAAGACATATCTACTCATCGGTGATGGCCGGCTGGCGCGTCATCTGGCACACTATTTTAGTGCGCAAGAATTACGGATTAAACAATGGTGCCGCCGTCACCATAGCATCGGGGAATTACAACAAATGGTGCAGCAAGCTGACTGTATTTTGCTGCTGATTCGTGATGATCAGATTGATCCATTCATCGAAAACCACCTTTTTTTAACCGAAAAAACTGTGTTGCATTGTTCCGGATCACTCAACAGTAGACACAGTCAGGCATGCCATCCATTGATGACTTTCGGTGATAGACTATATCCTGCTGCATTTTATCCAAACATCCCTTTTGTTTGTGATGAGGGGATTGAGTTTAATCAGATTTTTCCGCAGCTTAATAATCCGAACTTTGCTCTGCCGCAAACCAAAAAATCGCTCTACCACGCCATGGCAGTGATGGCTGCTAACTTTCCGCAATTTATTTGGCAAAGTCTTTTTAAAGAATGGCAAGAGACTTTAAACCTGCCACACGAATTGCTCAAGCCACTGGTCCAACAGAGTTTACTCAATAGTTTTGAGGCACCTCAGGATGCCCCCACCGGGCCCTTTGTACGCGGTGACAATGAAACCATTCAGCGCCATCAGCAGGCGCTCGAACATACCACGCTGGCTGATTTATATGATTGTTTTTACCGCTGGTTATCGAATAAAGAAAACGGAGTTAAGTGATGAATCTGAATGATTTAAAAAATAAACACGCCAATCAAGAAAAACTGGCAATGCTGACATGTTACGACTTTAGTGCGGCAACAATCATGAACCAATCTGCGGTTGACATGATATTGGTGGGTGATTCGGCGGCCATGGTTATGCATGGTGAACACTCAACGTTACCAATGGATATTGAACGCATGCGGGATCATGTTTGCGCGGTGGTGAAGGGTGCACCGGATAAATTTATTATCGCGGACATGCCATTTCTCAGTTTTCGTCAATCCATTGACGTCGGTATGCACGCAGTTAAAGTTTTAATGCAAGCCGGTGCCCATGCGATTAAATTAGAAGCGGTGGATGGTCATGAAGAACTCATTAAACACATTGTACAGTCCGGCATTCCGGTGATGGGTCATGTGGGTTTAACGCCCCAGTTCGTGAATCAGTTTGGAGGTTTTAAAGTGCAAGGACAGGATCGGGCCAGCCATGACAAAATACAAGCTGACGCCCTAAAACTCCAACAATTGGGTTGTTTTTCCGTGGTATTAGAATGTGTGCCCTCGGAATTGGCCAGGAAAATTACTGCTGATACTGATTTGATAACGATTGGTATTGGTGCCGGGCCTCATGTGGATGGCCAGGTGTTGGTCATGCATGATATGTTGGGTTATCCTTCTGCTTTTAACCCAAAATTTGTCAGGCAATATTTAGACGTGGACAGTCTGTTTGAGCGGGCTTTTAACCAATATGCTGAAGATGTTAAGCAAGGAAAGTTTCCGACCGATAAGGAGAGTTATTAATGCGGGTATTAAAAGATATTGAAGCCTTACACAGTTGGCGGCGCGATAAAACAGAACTGGGTTTTGTGCCAACCATGGGTGCTTTACATGATGGGCATATGGCGCTGGTTAAAAAAGCCACCCAATCGGTGGATTGCGTCCTGGTCAGTATTTTTGTGAATCCCACACAATTCGACCAGGCGCAAGATTTAGAAACTTACCCGCACACTTTGGAAGAAGATTTGGCATTGTTGTCAGAGGCCGGTGTGGACGCCGTCTTTGTGCCTGACACAGATCAAATTTATCCTCAGGGTGAGCGTTTTCGGGTGCATGAAAATGATTTAAGTCACCAATTTTGCGGTGCACACCGAAAAGGGCATTTTTCAGGGGTGTTGACTGTGGTGATGAAATTATTTCAGTTGGTGCGTCCAGATTTTGCCTATTTTGGCGAAAAAGATTACCAACAACTCCTTTTAATTAAGGCAATGGTCAGAGACTTCTTTTTGCCGGTTAAAATTGTTGCCTGTCCGACGGTACGCAACCGGGACGGTTTGGCTTTAAGTTCACGCAATTCCAGGTTAAGTCGTGAAGCGCTGAATTTGGCACCGATGTTTTATCAGACGTTGGTTGATAATGACAGCATCGAATCCAAAAAAAGTCGTCTTTATGCGTTGGGGTTTCGGGTTGAATATTTACAGCATTATGAAGATCGTTTGCTGGCAGCGGTTTATCTGGATGACGTACGCCTAATAGATAATGTACCAATCAAAGAATCGACATGAATAAATTAATGTTAATGACCGGATCGATTGCCTGCGCTAAAGCCAGCGGACTGATTTCAGCCTGGGTCAAGGCCGGTGATCAGGTGCGGACTGTGGTGACACCTTCGGTGAAACATTTTGTCGGTTACGGCACGTTAGAAGGCCTGAGCGGACATGCGGTGATGGATGATACCTATGCACAAGGTGACATGATGGCACACATTAACATCAGTCGTTGGGCTGATGCCATCATCCTGTGCCCGGCCACCGCCAATATATTGAATAAAATTGTGGCCGGTATTGCCGATGATGTAGTCTCCACGGTTTGGATGGCAGCCTATGGCCAGGATAAACCGATGGTTGTGGTGCCGGCCATGAACACAAAAATGTGGGATTACCCGGCAACCCGGTCTTCTGTGTCAACCTTGAAAGAATGGGGAGTACATATACTGACGCCTCAATCCGGTGTTTTGGCCTGCGGTGAAGAAGGGGCCGGTCGGTTGCCTGAAGTGGATGAACTTAAGACAGATATTGAGGCCATATTATGCAATTCCTAATTACTGCCGGTGGTACACGCGAACCAATTGACGGTGTACGTTATATCGGCAATACCAGTAGTGGCCGAACCGGTGCCTTGCTGGCTGATCATTTGCAATCACAGGGCCATGATGTGGTCTGGTTGGGTGCACAAACTGCCCTACAACCCACTACAGTTAACGATTGTCATTACTATGTGACCCATCAACAACTGTCAGATGGCTTACGCTCTTTATTAAGTCATCGCTCTTTTGATGCGGTATTTCATGCTGCGGCGGTGAGTGACTATAAAGTGGATTCAGTGACCGTCAATGGGGAAAGCGTGTTAAGTGACGAAAATCTGAAAATAAACTCTGCGGCAGAGAATGTGCAAATTAATTTATCCCCACAGCCCAAAATTATCACACAGCTGAAACAATGGTCTGTAAATCAGTCAATTCAGGTGGTTGGCTTTAAACTCACCCACACGAAAGATCCTGTCGAGCGGAATCAGGCGATAGAAAAATTGCTAAGCAAAGAAGGTGTCAGTGCAGTGGCTCATAATGATTTAAACGATATCCATGAACACAGTCATCCGTTTACGCTACATGTGCCCGGACGTTCGCCCTTTGCCTGTGATGATATTTTAGGGGTGTACCGGGTATTGGCGACTTTATGGGAGATGGGTGCATGATACTTTGTTTAGATGTGGGTAACAGTCACATGCATGGCGGCGTATTTGACACAGATTCACTGAAAATACAGTTTCGCATGGCGTCTAAGTCGGGTGCGTCCTCGGATGAATATGGCTTATTCCTGCGCAATGCCTTGCGGGAAAATGGTGTAAATCCGGATAACATTCAAGCGGTGTCTTTGTGCTCAGTGGTTCCAGAGGTGTTATACTCAATAAAATCTGCTTGCCAGAAATACCTGCAACGAGAGCCTTTTGTTTTACAGGCCGGTGTTAAAACCGGACTGCAAATCGGTTATCAAAACCCGCAGGAAGTGGGTACCGATCGTATTGCCGGCGCCATGGCTGCCGCCCATTTATTTCCACAGCAAAACTTAATCCTTATTGATTTGGGAACAGCCATTACTTTTTGTACTGTTTCTGCCCAAAAAAAATACCTCGGTGGTGTTATTATGCCGGGACTGAAAATGGCCATGCAAGCGTTGGCTGGTGGTGCTTCAAAATTGGGTACCGTTGAAATCACCCGACCTGACAAAACCCTGGGTCGAAATACTGTCCACAGCATTCAATCGGGTCTGTTTTATGGTGTCGAAGGTGCCATCAAACACATTATTGAACGACTGACAGGTGAATTGTTTAAATCGCAACCACCCACGGTTATTGCCACCGGTGGTTTTGCTGCCATGTTCAGCGACAGTCAGATATTTAATCACAGTGTACCGGATTTGGTTCTTCAGGGACTGAATCTGGCCTACCGTTTAAACCATTAATCATCAAATATTATGAATATCGAATTACTTTATTGCAAAATTCACCGAGCCACAGTGACTCAAGCAAATCTTGATTATGAAGGCTCCATTTCCATTTGTCCTCAGTTGATTGAAGCCGCCGGTCTTTTTATTAACCAAAAGATTGATGTCTTAAACTGCAACAATGGTTCGCGTTTAACGACGTACGTCATTAAAGGTTCACCGGGTCAAATTTGTTTGAACGGTGCCGCGGCCAGACACAATCAACCGGGTGATAAAGTGATTTTAGCCAGTTATGCATCCATGAGCAGTGATGCGGCCAAAACCCATCAACCCAATCTGGTGTTTGTGGACGCCAATAATCGCATTAAACAAATAAAAAATTCTGAAGCCGCAAACACCCCGTCCTGGCACCATCAGGCCAATGAGTAAGCATCAATAAAGTGCTAAAAAATCTTATTGGTCATACTGAGGCAAGTTAAGAACTGACATTTATATTTGGCAAAATAACCACTGTCCACTATAATGCAACCACAATAACAAAAGCTAATCTAACAGGACTATTTCATGAGTGATCGAGATTCGGTATTTTTCAGAAACTTCGCCCTTTTTACGGCGGGATTGACTGTGCTGGCCATTGTGCTGATTTTAATTGGACGTTCTGTACACCATTATGCCATGGGTGATCAAAGCGACCAGGTTGATCGCAGCATGGTGCATAAAAATATCCAACCTGTTGCCACCGTCAATACAGACCCCAATGCCACATCAGCCACACCGGAAGTGGCTGTGAGTGAGGCGCCTTTTGGTGGTTCTGTGGATGGACAGGTTATCTATGACAATGTCTGCATGGCCTGCCACACCACCGGTGCCGGTGGAGCGCCGAAACTTGTTCATGCCGAATGGGATGCCCGTATCGAACAGGGCAAGGACACGCTGTATAAACATGCCATTGAAGGTTTTACCGGTGACAGTGGTTTGATGCCGGCTAAAGGCGGCCGTTCTGATTTAACGGATGAACAGGTTAAAGCTTCCGTTGACTACATGATTGACCATTTAGAGTAAAATACGAACAGTGTAGTTTTAAAGCCGCGCTGATAGATTGGTGCGGCTTTTTTAGTTTGTGAGGTCTGGATAAGATTTGCGAAGGCATCTAAATTTGAATTAATAGAGGTTCATTTGTTAAAAGACCTTTACAAAGCAAACTGAATGATTATAATGCGCATTCATTGCAAACATCGGTTATCAAGCCGGTGTTTTTTTATCGCT
>CAZLAW010000004.1:7672-40330 GCA_964557625.1 uncultured Marinicella sp. | reverse complement strand
TTAAAATAACCGTCTTCTGTCATAATCGCAATATCGCCGGTTTTTAACCAACCGTCAATAAACGTGGCGGCCGTTTCTTTGGGACGATTTAAATAACCCTGACTGACCTGAGGGCCTTTTATACACAGTTCGCCCGGCTCACCCACCGGTAAAGGTTGGTTATTATCATCGCGTATTTGGCACAATGTGGAGGGGATGGGTAAACCAATGGTGCCGTTATAGTCCTCAAGGGGAATCGGGTTGATACAGGCTGCCGGAGAAGTTTCAGTGAGTCCGTAAGCTTCTGCGAGGGTTACGCCGGTGACTTTTTTCCAGGCTTCAGCGGTGCTTTTTTGTACCGCCATACCACCACCTAAGGCAAATTTAAATTCACTGAAATCTAAATCGCTAAAACCCGGCGTGTTTAATAAACCGTTAAATAAGGTGTTAACACCGGTCATCACGGTGAATTGGTGTTGTCCCAGCTCTTTGACAAAACCGGTCATGTCGCGTGGATTGGTGATTAATATATTTTTAGCGCCATAATAAGAAAAAGTCAGCATATTCGCTGTCAAAGCAAAAATATGATAAAGCGGCAGGGCGGTGATGGCCACCTCTTGTTTTTTGTCGTCTAATTCACTGCCAATCCATAATTTGACCTGCATGACGTTGGAAACCATATTGCGATTCGTCAAAATCGCACCTTTGGATACACCGGTGGTTCCACCCGTGTACTGCAGAAAAGCAATGTCATCTAAATTCCGATTGACCTTTTTCAGTTTATATTTTTGACCGTCTTTGAGGACATCGTTGAATTTTTTAGCTTGCGGCAAATCAAAAGCCGGCACCATTTTTTTAACCCGCTTAATCACAAAGTCCATAATTATGCCTTTTAAACCGCCAACCATTTCTCCGATGGTGGTGGTGACAATATGCTGTACATCGGTGTCGTCGAAAATTTCCTCCAATGAAGCGGCGGTGTTTTCAATAATGAGAATAGCTTTGGCTTCTGAGTCATTTAACTGGTGTTTCAGTTCCCGGGGGGTATATAAGGGGTTGATATTGGTGGCAATCATACCGGCCCGTAAGATTCCCAGAACGGCAATCGGATACTGCAATACGTTGGGCATCATAATGGCAATGACATCACCGGTATTAAAATGTTGTTGCAAGTAAGCGGCGAATTGTTCTGAATATCGGTCCAATTCAGCGTAAGTGATGCTTTTGCCGAAATTAACAAAAGAGGTTTTTTGGGCATATTTTTGACAGGCTGACAACATCATATCAGCCACGTTTTGATAAGGCAGTTCGCCAATTTCGGCGGGGATACCGGGTTTATAATGATCTAACCAAGGTTTATCTATTTTCATGTTGTCCCAATTTATTGCACATCATTTCTGCGAATGATTTGTTAAATGAATGGTGTTAAACACCGCTTAATCAACGCCCAGAAACATCTGTCGTTACTTATTCAATAGTAAATGTTTTTATGACAATTTTCTACTAATTTGATAGACTTTAGGCTTACTAATCAGACACAACACCTATGCCGACAGATCTGTTGATTCATGCACCCCAGCCACACACCATAGGTGTTCTGGTTTTAACTTTGGTGGCACTGGTGCTATTTACCCGCGAAAACATCAGCCTGGAAACGTCCAGTTTCTTTGTACTGTGTATGTTGGTGATTGGGTTTCAAATTTTTCCTTATGTCAAAAGCAACGGCGAGGTATTTCCCGTCAGTTCTTTTTTTCTTGGTTTTGGTAATGAAGCGCTGGTGGCTGTTTGTGCGCTGATGATTGCCGGTCAGGCATTGGTGCGTACCGGTGCCACAGAACCGGTGGGTCGGTTTTTGGCCAAAATGTGGGGCTACAGTCCGTCCTTGTCTTTATTATTGACATTAATTGTCGGCGCGGTACTCAGTGCCTTTATCAATAACACGCCGATTGTGGTGTTGTTATTGCCGGTTTTGATTAATGTGTCTTTAAAGACCGGGCAATCACCTTCTGGCACCTTAATGCCCATGGGACTGGCCACTTTGTTAGGCGGTATGTCTACCACCATCGGTACCTCAACCAACTTACTGGTGGTACAGGTGGCTGAAGACCTGGGGGTGCCAAAATTTAATATGTTTGATTTTGCCATGCCGGTGATTATCGCCAGTGCATTTGCCATCTTATATTTGTGGTTGGTGGCACCACTGATTATCCCGAAACGTTTACCACCGTTGCGAGACACCTCGCCGCGGGTATTTACCGCTGAATTAAAGATTAATGAAGGCAGTTATGCAGATGGTAAAACCCTGGCTAAAATTCGGGAAAAACTGGATGGTAAAATTTCGATCTCAAGGATTGTGCGTGGCGATAACTTATCCATCGCCACCTTACCGGATGTGGTGATTCATGCCGGTGATCGCTTGCTGGTCACCGATACGCCGGATAATTTACGTGAATATGAAGTCGAATTGGGGGCTTCATTGTACACCGGGCGCAAACAGGTGGGTGAAAGCAACCCCTTGTCCGCCGGTGATCAATCGATTGCCGAATTGGTGATTACATCGGGGTCTTTGTTAGATCGTGTAAGGGTTGGTGATGCCCGCTTGGAAAGCAAATTTGGTTTAACCTTGCTGGCCATTCATTCTCAGGGTAAAGAGACTTCAGCTTTATCCAAAGGTGTCAATGACCGGGTCATTCATCAAGGTGATGTGTTGTTGGTGCAGGGCAGTAATGAAGCCATCAGAGCAGTTAAAAAATCCGGTTCCTTGTTGTTATTGGATGGTGGAGAAGAGTTACCGCACACGGAAAAAGCACCGTTGGCTTTAACGGTGATGGCTGTTGTGGTGGCTTTGGCCGCTTTAAACATCACTTCAATTGCGGTGAGTGCCACAGTGGGTTGTTTTGTGTTGATTGCCACCGGTTGTCTGCGCTGGCACGATGCCACCAGAGCCTTGAGTGTACAGGTGATATTGATTATTGTGGCTTCACTGGCCCTGGGTTCGGCTTTGATGGTCACCGGAGGTGCCGATTATCTGGCCAATGTATTCGTGGTCACCACCCATGCACTGGCACCGGGGATGGTATTGGGTATTTTAATGTTGGTGATGGCGGTGTTGACCAATGTGGTGTCTAACAATGCCACCGCTGTTATCGGTACACCGATTGCTGTGAGTATTGCCCAACGCATGGGCATGCCGGTGGAGCCTTTTGTGTTGGCGGTACTGTTTGGTGCCAATTTAAGCTACGTGACACCCATGGCCTATAAAACCAATTTGTTGGTGATGAATGCCGGGGGTTATAAATTTAATGATTTTGTGCGGGTGGGGCTGCCTTTGGCCCTCATTATGTGGCTGTCGTTGACGGTTTTGTTAACGTGGATATATCAACTTTATTAAACAGGTAATTTATGGGTGAACAGAATATAACACGCGGTGACAGTCATGAGGCAAAACGCCTATTCACACGGGCGGTACTGAATGATTTACGGGCGTTAGAAATGATGATTGAAGAGGGTCTTATCGAGTCCGGTGCAAGGCGAATCGGTGCCGAGCAAGAAATGTTTATCACTGACCGGAACTACAGCCCCAAATTAGCCGCCTTAAAAATTCTGGACAAGATTGAAGATAAACGCTTCACCAATGAAATTGCCTTGTTTAATTTAGAGGCCAATCTGACCCCGCGACGCTTTAACGGTTCTTGTTTGCGTGATTTGGAGGCCGAAACCCAGGAAGTACTGGCGTTGGCCAAGAAAGTGGCCGCGGAGCATGACGCCCATATCATTCTGACCGGCATCCTGCCGACCCTGCGGCAACTGGATTTAACCATGGACAGTATCACGCCGGTGGATCGTTATTACGAGCTTAATGATCGTTTAAAAGAAATTCGCGGCGATGATTTTCGCATGGAAATCAGAGGAATTGATGAGCTGGCAGTAACCCATGATAATTTTCTGTTAGAAGCGATGAACACCAGTTTTCAGATTCATTTTCAGGTCAGCGGTCATGAATTTGTGGATATGTATAATTTATCGCAGGCAGTCACCGGACCATTGATGGCGGTGGCCGCGAATTCGGGGCTTATTCACCATTACCGGTTGTGGCATGAATCACGTATTGCGGTGTTTCAAAATTCCATTGACACCCGATCTACTGCGCATCAAAAACGCGGTACTCAGCCACGGGTACATTTTGGCAATGAGTGGATTGAGAGTATAGTGGATGTGTTCCGTGATGATATTTCGCGTTTTCCGGTGGTGTTGACCACTGATTTTGAAAAAGACCCGGTGGCCATGGCTAAAGACGGTGTCATACCAAAACTCAAGGCACTGATGTTACACAATGGCAGTGTTTATCGGTGGAACCGGCCCTGTTACGGGGTGAAAGACAACATCCCGCATTTGCGCATTGAAAACCGGGTGTTGCCTTCGGGACCGACCACATTAGATGAAATCGCCAATGCAGCCTTTTATTTTGGCATGATGTCAGGTTTGATGAACGAGGCCGCTGAAATTCCCCGGAAATTACGTTTTTCCGATGCCAAGAATAATTTTCTGCAGGCTTGTCGCAGCGGCCTGGAATGTCATTTTAACTGGTTTGGGGGTGAAACCTTGCCGGCCACTGAATTGATTCTAAAACAGTTATTACCCATTGCTGAAGCCGGTTTAGCCAGTTCCGGTATTGATGGTTCGGATATCAGCCGATATTTGGGGGTGATTGAACAACGGGCGGAAACCCAGCAAACCGGGGCTAAATGGGCGATTAAATCCATCACTGAAATGGACAAAGAAGTCCACCCGGATGAAAAGGTGCGTGCCATTGTGGCTGCCATGAATCAACATGAATCCAGTCAGAAACCGGTGCATGAGTGGCCTTTGGCAACATTAGAAAAAAACGTGGATTGGCGTGCTTCATATCACCGTCTGGGTCAGTTTATGACCACTAAATTAATCACCGTGCGACCTGATGATTCCATGGACCTGGCGGCCAGTATAATGGACTGGAAGCGGGTGCGGCATGTGCCGGTAGAAAATGATAAAGGAGAATTAATCGGGCTGATTTCACACCGTTCGATTATTAAGAAAATTGTGGCCGGTGAGCAGGAGGAAAGTGTTGCGATTCGGGATATTATGAATCCGAATCCAATCTACGCATACCCGCAAACCAGTACGGTGGAGGCATTACGGACCATGCGAGAAGAGCGCATCAGTTGTTTGCCGATTGTGGATGAGCAAAATACCTTGGTCGGGGTGGTCACCGAGTACGATTTTATCAAGCTGGCGACTAAAATTTTGGAAAACGATTTACAGGAATATCAGGACAACAGTCAACAACACAAAGACAATCAATCAGGAGCTTAAATAACATGGGTATATGGGATAAATTATGGGGAGAATTAATTGATGTCATTGAATGGACCGATGACAGTCGTCATACACTGGTGTATCGCTTCCCGCGGCATGGTAATGAAATCAAAAACGGGGCCATGCTTACCGTACGTGAAGGTCAGGTGGCGGCCTTGGTGAATGAAGGTGAACTGGCTGATGTATTTACCCCGGGTTTATATCAACTGGAAACCGCCAATTTGCCGATTCTGTCTACTTTGCAAGGTTGGAAGCACGGCTTTGAAAGTCCGTTTAAAGCCGAGGTGTACTTTTTCAATACCCGCACCTTTACTGATATGAAATGGGGTTTAAGAAATCCCCTGATTTTACGCGATAAAGAATTTGGTGTAATTCGGGTACGGGCGTTTGGCAGTTACACCTTTCGGATTGCCGATCCGGCGGTGTTACTGCGAGAAATTGTCGGCACCGATGGCCATTTTGTGTTGGAGGAAATTATCGGACAGCTTAAAAATCTGGTGGTCAGCGGGTTTGCCCAGGTCATCAGTCAGTCAGGTATACCGGTTTTGGACCTGGTCGCCAGTTATGATGATTTGGGTCAGTTTTTAACTCAGCAAATTCAACCGATGTTTGCCGACTATGGTTTGTCACTGGAACAATTATTGGTGGAAAATATTTCAGTGCCTGAAGCGGTGGAAAAAGCCCTGGATGAACGCGCCAGTGCCATTGCAGTGGGCGATTTGAACCGATTTAGTCGTTATCAGCAGGCGCAATCCATGCGCGATGCGGCAAACCAACCGGGTACCGCAGGCAGTGCCATGGGCATGGGGATGGGCTTTGGAATGGCTCAGGCTTTTGGTCAGGCTTTGGCTAAAGGTGATGACACAGATCCTTTACAACCACCACCAATGCCCAATCAGACCGACGAAATTAAACACTATTATGTCATTATTGACAATGAACGCAGCGGTCCGCTTAATTTAGCCGCTATTAAAGAACTGATTGAAAAACAACAACTTAAGGCTGAATCACTGGTCTGGACTGCCGGAATGAGTGACTGGACAGCAGCCGATCAGGTCAAAGAAATCAATGCCATGTTGCGGCAACAGCCGCCACCCATGCCAAGTTAAACAATATAAATGGTTCAATACGCGCATTTTAAATGTCAGCAATGTGGTTCTGACATGGATTACGCCATTGGTCAAAATTCTTTGCAATGTGTCAGTTGCGGTGCCACCAATCCGATTGAATCGACTCAAGATGTCATAGATCAACCCCATGATTATGAATTAACCAAACAAAATTTGGATTACCTGACGCCGCAATCAAGCCAATTAGAGCTTCATTGCAATAACTGTGGCGCCACTTTTTTAATGACGGTTGATCAGCATGCCGGTGAATGTCCTTACTGTGATTTAAATATCGTGGTACCGGCGAAAAACCACCGGCAGTTGGCACCTGATTACGTTTTGCCGTTTGCAGTGGATGATAAAACGGCTACCCAATCATTTAAAAAATGGTTACGCAAATTATGGTTTGCACCCTCAAAATTAAAATTAAAAGCCTTTAAAACTCAGCCCATGAAAGCGGTTTATATTCCCATGTGGAGTTTTGATGCTGAGGTCAGTTCTTCCTATCATGGCCAGCGCGGTGATTATTACATCACCTACCGCACAGTTACGCGACGCGTCAATGGACGCACCGAAGTCAGCCAACAGCCGGTACATGAAACCCGTTGGCGGACAGTCAGCGGCCATGTGTTTAATGTGTTTAAGCATGTTTACACGTTCGCCTCCAAGGCGCTGCCGGATAAGTTTCTGAATTTTCTCAGTCGCTGGGATTTTCAACAGGCACAGGATTATAAACCCGACTATTTAAGTGGTTATCAATCACAACTTTATCAATTGGGTATTGATGTGGGTTACCGGCGGGCCCAACAGATTATGGATAGAACCATTCGCAGCAGTATTCGCAGCGACATTGGCGGCGATCAACAGCGGATTCATCAGGTTAATTCAGAATACAAGCAGGTCAAATTCCGTTTGGTTCTGGTGCCGGTATATATGGCCGCATTTAGTTACCAAAAAAAAATTTACCGCTACGTGATTCACGGCCAGACCGGTCAGACCTATGGCGAACGACCCTGGAGCTGGCTTAAGATTACCGGTGCCGTTTTATTAGTGGCTGCGGTTATGGCTACAGTTTTTATGTATCAACGCTGATTTTTTTATCTCATTTACGGTGCTTACAGTTGATATGTATAGACAATATTTCGTTCAAAGTTTAAACTTGGCATATGTTCAACTAAATGGGGCTTTACTTTACCCTAATGACAGACGACCAGAGTAACAAAGACACGGACGAAGACGCTTCGCAGAAAACATGGTTATCCAAAATAACCAATCTCTTTAACGACCAACCCCAAAGTCAGGATGATATCCTGGAAATTCTTGATGCAGCCCACCAAAACGGCTTAGTGGACGCTTATGCCTTGAGTATGATGAAAGGGGCTTTGAATGTCTCCGAATTACAAGTACGGCAAGTGATGGTGCCGCGTTCGCAAATGGTGGTGGTACCGATTGATGTCACCATCGAACAAGTGCTGCCGATTATTGTCGAATCAGGCCATTCACGATTTCCGGTGGTGGGTGAAGACAAAGATGAACTGGAAGGTATTTTGTTAGCCAAAGATGTGTTGCGGTCTTTTGTTAAAGAAGAAAATGACTTTAATCTTAAAGAGTTAACACGACCGGCTGTGGTGATTCCCGAATCCAAACCGATTAACACCCTATTACAAGAGTTCAGAACCTCGCGCAATCATATGGCGATTGTGATTGATGAATATGGCGGGGTGGCCGGTTTGGTGACCATTGAAGATATCTTAGAAGAAATTGTAGGTGAAATTGATGATGAATATGACAGCCAAAATGAGCCTTTTATTTTAAAACTGGCCGATAAAAAATACCGCATCAACGCCCTCACCACCATATCGGAATTCAATGAGTTTTTTGATTTGGAGATTGATGACAGTGAGTTTGATACGGTGGGCGGTATGGTGGCCAATAAAGCCGGTCGTTTGCTTGAAGAAGGTGAAACCCTGGTCATTGATCACATGATTTTCACCATTACTCAATCAGACAAACGCCGCATTCAGTTTTTAGATTTAGAATGGTCTTAAGGTGCTGTTTGTTTTTTTTGTTGTGCCTGTCGACAACGGCCTATGGGCAAACGGTGCGTTTAATCACCATTGGTCCGGGTGAGGCCTTTTGGTCGGTTTACGGCCATACCGCTCTGGCCATAGATGATCGGGTCTATGCGTTTGGTTATTTTGATTTTGATGAGGATAATTTATTCAAAGCTTTTGTGCTGAATGACATGAATTATGCCATGGGCGTCAGTACCTTATCCGATGAACTGTATTGGGCAGAACACAGTCAGCGACAGTTTACTGAACAAACATTGCAATTATCGGCTGCATCCATACAGCAATTACAGCAACAGTTGGTGCATCATTATTTGCCTGAAAACCGCCGTTATCAATATGATTATTTCAGCAATAATTGTGCCACCAAAGTCCGTGATTTCTTAAACCAGGCCACCGACGGTGAACTCTATCAACGCGCCCAGGCGCTCAGTCCCCACAGTTATGCCGATTTGACTTTACCAGCGCACCACCAATCGGCCATGCGTTTTGGTTTGGCGGTGGGTTTTGGTTATCAAGCCTATAAAAAAATCAGTTATTGGCAGGCAATGGCTTTTCCTTTGGTGATTAAAGATTTTTTCAGCCATCAAATGGCGGATGCCGTGACCCATGAAGCGGTGATTTATCAGCCGCCAGCCGATTCATGGGAATTATTAAAAAATCATGCTTTTTATCTGATATTACTGACTGCTTTGCTCCTTGCCTGGGTCATAAAACCATTGCGTACCTATGCCATCACGGTCTGGTTTTATGTGGCCAGTCTTATCGGTGTGGGGCTGTTGTTATTATGGTGGGTGTTGCCGCACCCTATTGCCGATGGTAATTTCAATGTGTTGCTGTTCAACCCGTTGTTATTTTTGCTGGTTTTACGCAAACAGTCGCTATGGATGACAGCATTGTTAGGAATTAGTCTGTTTGTCTGGTTGGGTTTTGCCTGGTACTGGGGGGCGTGGTATTTAGTGCCTTTGGTGATTATTCATGGGCTGTATTTAGGTACCTTTTGGAGGCAGGCTGATTAAGTAGAATGTTGAGGTTTATTGATAAACTTTATTTGGCCTTTGCTGCTATTTTGGAGCGCTGATTTAAAGTCAGTCACATGGTCTTTGGGGACAAGGACTTGCATATCAGCACCGCGGCTGTGAAACACCTCTTGTTGCACCTCACCGTCAAATTGTTGGCACAACGCATGGACGCTTTGACCATAGGCAAAAGGCACTTGCAGCTGTAATGTTGCTTTGGGGACATACCATTGATATGGTGCGGTTTGCAGATTTTTGGCAATCACACCACCGTAGGCCCGTGCCAGACCGCCGGTGCCTAATTTAATGCCGCCATAGTAACGAATCACCAAGGCACCCACGGCATCAAAACCGGCGCCGTCGATGGCTGCCAGCATTGGTTGACCGGCGGTTCCTGAGGGTTCGCCGTCATCATTAAAGCGGTATTGTTGACCTAAGCGGTAAGCCCAGCAATTATGGGTGGCTTGGGGGTCGCCGTGGCGACTTAAGTGTTGCTCAAAAGTCGCCAGGCTGTCGATGGGAAAACAGATACCAATAAAGACAGATTTTTTAATCTCTTGCTGGTACTGATGTGTTTTGAGGAGGTTTTTAAAGGTCGGCAAATTCGTCCGGAATTTTAGTGTCAGGGTAGGTGTCTTTGATGTACTTAACCAGGTACTCTGCTTTTTCAAATTGATCATTTTCAATCATAAAAGGCAGGGCATTCACGGCCTCGGCACCATTGTTAAAACGCATGGCAAATTCCATAAAGTAAGGCGATCGTGCCTCAATTTCAGCCTGTTCTTCCGGTGTCGGACGAACAAATTCATCTGCTTTATCTTTATTATAGGAAACCACTTTGATTTCCGGCTCTTTTGTTTCTTGAACCACCGGTTCCTTAACTTGGGTTTTAGGGCTGTCCTCACTTTGGGTCATGCGATACCCCAGTGCCACCGCAAAAATAATGGCAGCGACAATAACAAATCCAAAAATCATCGATTTAGATTGGTTGGCCATAATACTAATATCCTCTTAATTTATGAATGTTGCCTTAGAACGTGGATTAATCAAATCGTTCCACAATTTTGCTGTGAATTTTACCTGATTTAAGTTGGGTTGCAATAATTTCCTCATCCTTAACTTGTTGCGAATCGGTAATCACACGACCGTTTTCATCAGTGGTGTAGCTGTAACCACGGGTTAATACAGACAGGGGATTGAGTGAATCCAACCGGCTGATTTGTTGGTTTAACGCATTATGGCTGTGTTGTTGTTGGGTCTGTATAAAGTGATTGAGTAATTGTCGCTTGTGCCGGAGGTTGTTTTTTAATTCCCGAATATTCGGTTGTTGTTCAATTAATTTATTGCGATGATTAATGAACCCGGTTTTTGCTTTTTCCAGCTTGTCATTGAGGTTTCGGTATAAAACATGGCTGAGGTGGTTAAGCTGATGGTGTTGTTGGGATAAGCGGGTTTTGGGGTGTTGTTTTTGCAGTCGGTGGGCCAAACCATCCACACTTTGTTGATTTTTACGCACATTATTTTGAATCAATAAATCCAGGTAGCTGCTTTGTTTATCCAGATCATGCATCTGTTGCAAAAACTGACCGCTTAGCCGTTCTGCCGCGGCGGTGGGTGTTATGGCCACTTCGTCGGCACACAAATCGGCAATACTTACATCCCGTTCATGGCCAATGGCGGTCAGAACAGGGGTGTTTAAATCAGCCATTAAGTGCGCCAGTTGTTCATCGTTGAAACACCACAAATCCTCTTGTGAACCGCCGCCGCGGGTCAACAGCAGTATTTGGTGGTTGGACCGATCCGCCTGGGTTAATGCCTGCATGATGTCTTTAACGGCGGTGTGGCCTTGCACTGCAGTGGGGTAAATGGTGATATTTAACAGTGGGTTTTTGCGCTTTATGACTTCCAGAATGTCTCTCAAGGCCGCGCCTTCAGGTGACGTGATGATGGCCACATCATCGATTATTGTCGGTAATTTCTTTTTCCGTGATGGTTCAAACAAGCCCGCGGCTTCGAGCTTTTGTTTTAGTTGCTGAAATTGTTGTTGTAACAGACCACTGCCGGCATCCAGGGCTTTGAGGACATTAATCTGAACCGTACCACGCGGTGCATACATGGACAAATGGCCGAACACGATAATTTGTTGGCCGTACTTGATGGGCATAGCGGATTGTTGTTTAAACATCACACAGCGAATACTGGCATCCTTATCTTTAAGATTAAAATAACTGTGGCCTGCTTGTGAGCGAAAATAATCACTGACTTCGCCATTGAGCCAGAAGCTGTTAAGTTCCGATTTTAACAGCCGGGCGAGGATTTGATTGAGCTCAGAAGGGGACAGTGGGTTTTGGGCGTTATTGGTTGAGTTTATATACATTTAACTGACCTGTTTGTGATAGAATACGCCGCTAATTTTCCAACCCAGGTGACCGCCATGAGAATTGCCTACGACGCCTTAACCTTTGATGATGTTCTGTTGGTTCCCGACTATTCCGATATCTTACCAAAGGACGTTGATTTGTCCACCCGCTTTACCCGCAACATTCAACTTAACCTGCCCATCGTTTCAGCCGCCATGGATACTGTAACCGAATCCCGGTTGGCCATCGCCATGGCACAACTGGGTGGTATTGGGGTGATTCATAAAAATATGTCGGTTGAACACCAGGCCGCCCATGTGGCTCAGGTTAAAAAATTTGAATCAGGTGTGATTAAAGACCCAATCACCGTGGGTCCGTACACCACCATTCGTGAGGTGTTGGCTTTAACCAAAAAACACCGAATTTCCGGGGTGCCGGTGGTGGACAATGATGAGTTGGTGGGGATTGTCACCAGCCGTGATATGCGCTTTGAGACGGTATTGGATGACCCGGTGCGTAATATTATGACCCGCAAAGATAAACTGGTCACAGTGGGTGAACATGCGGCTGAACAAGAAGTGCTCAAGCTGTTACACCAACACCGCATTGAAAAAGTACTGGTGGTCAATGATGATTTTGAACTCAAGGGCTTAATCACTGTTAAAGACATTCAAAAATCACAGGACTTCCCTTTTGCCGTGAAAGACAAAGAAGAGCAACTGCGGGTGGCAGCCGCCGTTGGTGCCGGGGGTGATACAGATGAGCGGGTGGCAGCCTTAGTAGAAGCGGGGGTTGATGTGTTGGTTGTGGATACCGCACACGGTCATTCAAAAGGTGTGATTGACCGGGTGAAACAGATTAAAGCCAACTATGGCGAAGTGGATGTAATTGCCGGTAACATCACCACCGGTGATGCAGCCAAAGCCTTGGTTGATGTGGGTGCTGATGCGGTGAAGGTGGGTGTCGGTCCCGGTTCGATTTGTACCACCCGTATAATTGCTGGTGTTGGTGTGCCGCAAATATCAGCCATTGATGATGTGGCCAAAGCGTTACGCGGAACCGGTGTGCCCTTAATTGCCGATGGCGGGGTGCGGTATTCCGGTGATTTGGCCAAAGCCATTGTGGCCGGTGCCTCCACGGTGATGATGGGCGGTATGTTCGCAGGCACTGAAGAAGCGCCGGGTGAAGTGGAATTGTACCAGGGCCGGACGTTTAAATCTTACCGTGGCATGGGTTCCTTGGGTGCGATGGACAAAGGTTCAAAAGACCGTTATTTTCAGGATGAAGTGGATGCGGAAAAACTGGTACCGGAAGGTATTGAAGGCCGGGTACCGTTCAAAGGACCACTGGCACCGGTGGTGCATCAATTAGTGGGTGGATTGCGCGCCAGTATGGGCTATGTGGGTTGCCGTGACATCGAAGAAATGAAAACAAAACCTAAAATGGTTCGAATCACCGGTTCCGGGGTTCAAGAATCGCATGTTCATGATGTGCATATCACCAAAGAAGCACCCAACTATGGAACCCGCAACTGATGGATATCAAACAAAGTAAAATCCTGATTATCGATTATGGTTCGCAATACACCCAGCTAATTGCCCGGCGGGTGCGTGAACTGGATGTTTATTGCGAAATCTATGCCTGGGATGTTGACAGTCAGGATGTGATGGATTTTGCACCAAGCGGCGTGATTCTGTCCGGCGGTCCCGAATCCGTGCATCTACCCGATGCACCGCCCTTGAACACAGATATTTTGACGTTAAATGTACCGATTCTGGGTATCTGTTATGGCATGCAGCTGTTGAATGTGCATTTTGGCGGTGAAGTTGAATCCTCTGATTATAAAGAATTTGGCTATGCCGCTGTACATTTGCTGGGTGAGTCTAAACTCATGGCACAAGTGGACGATCACCACATTGATGTGTGGATGAGCCACGGTGATCAAATAAAAACCCTGGCACCGGGATTTCATGTGGTGGCCAAAACCGACACCACCGAGGTGGCAGCCTTTGAACACACCGAAAAACAATTGTTTGGTTTACAATTTCATCCCGAGGTAGAACACACCGAGGGTGGTCGGGCTATGTTGGCACAGTTTGTGCACACAATTTGCGGTTGCGAAAAACAGTGGAAAACAGACAACATCATTGAAACGCATGTGGAAAATATCCGCGCACAGGTGGGTCAGGATCAGGTACTTTTGGGTTTGTCAGGTGGTGTGGATTCATCGGTGGTTGCGGCATTGCTGCACAAGGCGATTGGTAATCAACTGGTGTGTGTGTTTGTGGACACCGGTTTATTGCGTTACATGGAAGGCGATGAAGTGATGAAAACCATGGCGGACAAAATGGATATTAATGTTATTCGTGTTAATGCACAGGAACAATTTTTTAATGCCTTGTCCGGTGTTGAAGACCCGGAAAGCAAACGAAAAGTCATTGGTGAACAATTTATTCGGGTTTTTGAACAACAAGCCAAGCAATTGGATGATATTAAATGGCTGGCGCAAGGCACCATTTACCCTGATGTGATTGAGTCTGCCGGTTCCAGCACCGGTAAAGCCCATGTCATAAAATCTCACCACAATGTCGGTGGTTTGCCGGCCGATCTGGCACTTAAATTGATTGAGCCGCTGCGGGATTTGTTTAAAGATGAGGTGCGACAATTAGGGGTGTCACTGGGTTTGCCGCCTGAAATGGTCTATCGCCATCCGTTTCCCGGCCCCGGTCTGGGCGTGCGCATTTTGGGTGAAGTCAAACCGGAGTACGCCGATATTTTAGGCCGTGCCGATGCCATTTTTATTGAAGAACTGCGACGCCATGATCTCTATGATAAAACCAGCCAGGCTTTTGCCGTGTTTCTACCCGTTAAATCGGTGGGCGTGGTCGGAGATCAGCGCCGTTATGAATATGTGATTGCCTTGCGTGCCGTGGAAACCATTGATTTTATGACCGCCCGTTGGGCCCATTTACCGTATGAATTTATTGATTTGATTTCACGTCGGATTATCAATGAGATCGATAAGGTTTCTCGTGTGGTTTATGATATTTCAAGTAAACCCCCTGCGACCATTGAATGGGAGTAGCTAACCTTTTAATTGTTTGCCCGGTCGTTGTTGCATAGATGATTATTAAAAATGTACGTTTTAAATTATGTTGTCGTATTGTTAAATGGTAAACACACACCCGGAACATACAGACCTGGCGTTTATGCAGCTGGCTTTACAGCAGGCCGGGTTAGCGGCTGAGATGGATGAAGTGCCGGTGGGTGCGGTTGTGGTTTTTCAAGGAGAGGTTATTGCACACGCCCATAATAAGCAAATTAGCACCCATGAGCCGAGCGCGCATGCTGAAATAATGGCTTTAAAACAGGCGGCTATAGTTAGGAGGAATTACCGCTTACCAGGATGTACTTTATATGTGACACTGGAACCCTGTATGATGTGTGTGGGGGCGATGGTGCATGCGCGCATTGAGCGTCTGGTTTTTGGTGCGACAGACCCTAAAACTGGTGTGGTTGAAACGGTTGATCAGTTATTAGACCGTGCTTACCATAATCATCGTGTGACGTATCACGGGGGTGTGTTAGCGACTGAATGTCGTGAGTTGTTACAGGATTTTTTTCGGTCCAAGCGGGCGTTAAAAAAAACCAAAAATTAGGGTGCTGAGCCAGTGGTAACACCGGTGGCTAAAACCCGGCTGTTGTTAATGGCGTTGAGTCGTTGCTGGTTTTGTTTGTAGCGGTCATATAAGATTTTA
The DNA here is from genome assembly GCA_964557625.1 of uncultured Marinicella sp. Taxonomy (GTDB): domain Bacteria; phylum Pseudomonadota; class Gammaproteobacteria; order Xanthomonadales; family Marinicellaceae; genus Marinicella. Next base: position 24,678 of record CAZLAW010000004.1, on the reverse strand, counting down.
ACCCGCCGCACGTATTCTTTGGTTTCCGGAAAAGGCGGGATCTGTCGGTTATAACGCTCGACCGCGGTTTCTCCTGAATTATAAGCCGCTAAATAAATATCCATGTTTTGGTAGGTGTTTTTTAAATGCTTTAAATAAGCGGCACCACCTAATATATTCTGCTTGGCATCAAAGGGATTAGTCACCGCATAAGTCTTTTGGGTTAAAGGCATCAGCTGCATAAGTCCTTGTGCACCGGCCGATGAAACGGCGGCCACTTTGTAGGCGGATTCTGCATGAATAACCGCTTGTAACAAGGCTTTTTCAATACCGTGTCGATTGGCGGCATATTCAATTTCAGTCTGGTAACGATCGGTAATTAACGGGGTATTTTTCCAATCAACGCTGTTGCGCCATACAGAACATTCTGGGCATCGGATATTGAGGATATGATAGGATTTGCCCCTCGGTTTTTTAGAGGAGTAGTGTATAATGCCTTGCGCATCCACGTGCTTATACACTTTCATATTACCGGCTTGAACCGGCAAAACGCCGAAGCTGAACATAAACAGCCCAATGGTAAGCCAAACAGAAAGCGGGCGATATTGACCATGAATGGGATTTAATGCAGGTATTTTTAATGTCATGTGAACGGCTTGTGTTTTAATGTGTTACTGATTATCATGGCCAAATTATAATTTATTTCAACGGCTTTTAACAAACTGATGAAGCAAAATATGATGACAAAAACCTTAAAACAGCTTAAAAAAGGTCTGTTACTGGCCCTCGTAGGCACACTGGTGGCTTGTGCTCCTCCCACTGTGATTGAAATTACCGACAACACTTATTACCAACTTGAACAAGAAGTTGAGGCCGTTAAAAATTCTGAAGTGGCGGATGCAGCGCCTTTAGAAATGAAATTCATCACCGAGAAGTTACAGCGCGCCAAACAGGCCAAAGCACGGGGTGACAAACGTGAGGAAGCCCGCTTAACCCAACAAATTCGGTCAGACATTGAGTTGGCCAAACTCCGTGCCAAAGTGAATCGAATGAATCAACAGTTGTTAGAAAAGCGCGATGAATTATCGGCGGCCCGGGTCTATTTACAGCAATTGGAGGCACAATTACCATGAATAAAACGGTTATTGTGATCATTCTGACGTTTTTTGTCAGTTATTTATCGGCCAAAGAAAATCTGGAACTGGAGTCTTTGCGCATTGAATTTGATAATTTTATCACCGAACAAAAATATAAGCCCTATGCCAAAAAGGAAAAAGCTCAGGCCAAAGCAGCGATTGAAGCCCTGTATAACCAGCGCGGTGAGGTCAAAAATCATGCGGTTTATATGGCCCGCAATCATTTGAAAAAAGCCAAGCTGGCTGCCGAGGCAGGTTATTTGGATAATGCGTTGAAAGAGACAGAAGCGCATTTACAAACGGTCAACATGAAAACCCTTAAAGCAGAAGCGCAACTGGCGCGGATGGAAGCTGATCGAGCGCAATTGTTAATTAAATTACATGCAGAAGAGGCCGAGCGGGCACGTCGCGAAAAACAGAGTGCTTTGGAACTGGCCAACCAAAAAGCCACTGAAGCCGAAATGACCCAGGCTGAACTGGAGGCGGCCCAGGCTTATGCCAAAGCCCAGGAAAAAGTGGCGGCACTGGCCAAACAGGAAGCCGATTTGGCCTTTGCTGAAATTGAAGCTTTGCGGATGCAGTTAGAATCTCTGGTGGCCAAGGAAACTGAAGCCGGTTTAATGATGACCTTGGGTGATTTTGTATTTGATTCGGGTTCAGCGAATTTAAAACAAGCAGCGGTGGATAATTTTGATCGGGTGATGCAGTTTATCAGTGGATATCCTGAGCGTAAAATTCGCATCGAAGGCCACACAGATTCTACCGGCAGCGAAGATTTGAATCAAAAACTTTCCAAGAAGCGTGCTGATGCGGTCAAGCAATTGCTGATTCAAAACGGCATTGCCGCCGAGCGCATAACCACCATCGGTCAAGGTGAATCGCATCCCGTTGCACCCAACAGTACTGAAGCCGGTAAAGCCAAGAATCGCCGTGTTGAAATTATTCTTTTAAAGTAATCTGAGAAACACATGCAAGTTGTCAATTCCGTGGTCGATCTGATCGGCCGCACACCCATGGTCAAAGTCAATCATTTGGACACCGGTCCTTGTGAACTGTATTTAAAACTGGAAAACATGAATCCCGGTGGTTCGATTAAAGACCGCATTGGTCTGACCATGATTGAAGAGGCTGAAAAAGCCGGTAAGATTAAACCCGGTGACACGCTGGTGGAAGGTACGGCCGGTAATACTGGTATTGGTTTGGCGCTGGTGGCGGCGCAAAAAGGCTACCAGTTAATTCTGGTGATACCTGATAAAATGAGTAAAGAAAAAATCTTTAATCTCAAAGCCATGGGCGCTGAAATTGTCCTGACCCGTTCCGATGTGGCCAAAGGTCATCCGCAATACTATCAGGATTTGGCCCAGACCATTGCCGATGAAACCCCGGGCGCTTATTTTATTAATCAGTTTGGCAACCCCGATAACCCCAAAGCCCATTATCAGACCACGGCACCGGAAATATTTGAACAGTTAGATAATCAGGTGGACGCCATTGTGTTTGGGGTTGGTTCCAGCGGTACGGTCACGGGTTTAAGTCAGTACATTGACGAACATCAGGCCAAAACTGAATTAATTTTAGCCGATCCGGTGGGCAGTATTCTGGCTGAATATATCAATGAAGGCACCTTAAGCACCAAAAGCGGCAGTTGGAAAGTGGAGGGTATCGGAGAAGACTTTTTGCCCACCATCAGTGATTTCAGTCATGTGACCAAAGCCTATGCAGTGAGTGATCATGACAGTTTTCACCGGGGTCGTGAGCTACTGGCTAAAGAAGGTGTGTTGGGCGGTTCATCCACCGGCACCATTATGCAGGCAGCACTGAACTATTGCCGTGAATCCAGTGAACCCAAAAAAGTGGTGGCCCTTGTTTGTGACACGGGTAATAAGTACCTGTCCAAAATGTATAACGATTATTGGATGATGGATAACGGTTACATGGAAACGCCGATGTATGGAGATTTACGTGATTTAATTGCGCGACCTTATCAAAATAATGACACCATTGTGATGCGCCCGGATGAAACCCTGGCCGATGTCTATCAACGCATGAAACTCTATGATGTGTCGCAGTTACCGGTGATGGAAGACAATGAAATTGTGGGTATTATTGATGAATCTGACGTGCTATTAACCGTGTTCGATAATGCTGAAGCGTTTAATAACAGTGTCACTTCGGCCATGACCGATCAACTTGAATTTTTAGACGTCAAATCTGAGATTAATGAATTGTTACCGGTCTTTGAAGCGGGACGGGTGGCCATTGTTAAGCAGGATAATGAATTCTTAGGTCTCATCACCCGCATTGATTTACTTAATTATTTACGCCGTTCTGATCAAAACCAATAACGTCTTATGCAATATCGGCCATTGGCACAGTTTCAGGTCTCAGAAGTGGGCCTGGGCTGCGCCAGTTACTGGGGCAAAAAGCACTTTTCAGAACAACAGGCAAGCCGTGTGGTACAGACTGCTCTGGAACAGGGCGTTAATTATATGGATACCGGCGCCAGTTATTCGGGCGGTTATGCTGAGCAGCGTTTAGGTCGTATTGTTAAACATGTATCCGATAAAGACGCACTTGTTGTCAGCAGTAAAGTCGGCACCGAAGTGGGGCGTTTTGGACGCTTATACAAAGACTTTAGTTCCCAAAATATACGACATTCATGTGAACGCAGTCTAACACGATTAGGTATTGAGCAACTGTCTGTTTACTTTCTGCACGGTCCCAATGTGGAAGATTTTAACGATGAAACCTATCAAACGCTGGCTGAATTAAAACAAGCCGGAAAAGTGGCTTTATTGGGCGTTAACACATTTAATCCGCATATCATTCAACTGACGCAGGAAAGTCATCAGTTTGATGTGTTGATGACTGACTTTAATATTTTCAAACCGCATCAGCTTAATACCTTAAAAACAGCGCAACAACAGGGTCTAAAGGTCATTATTGCCGGCGCTTTAGGGGGTGCTTTATACAGTCGTGAATGGCAGCGGGCTTATCGATTAAAAAACCTGTGGTATAAATTACGGGCCTATAAAAATAATCGAGCGCAACTAAAAGCAGCCAGGCATTTTGACTTCCTGAATACGCATTCTGATTTAACTGCAACCCAACTGGCTTTGGCTTATGTCTTGCGATTTAATTGTTTTTCATCGGCTTTGATCGGCAGTACATCAGCCGGGCATATTCGGGACTTGACAGCTGTCAGTGGTCAATCCATCCCGTCAGAGTACTTTCAACAAATCAGCCAAGCACAAAAACACTGTGGTTTTATTTGATTAAACCAGACTTTCAATATATAATATAATACTTATATTAAGCAGAGTGTTCTATGCATATTGAATCTTTTTATCATCAAGATACTTCCACCTGGACCTATGTGGTTGTGGATGAAGCGACCCGACAGTGTGCGGTCATTGACCCGGTGCTTGACTATGATCAGGATGCGGCCCGTTACAGCACTGAATCTGTGGTTGAGGTGATTGAGTATATTAAACATCAGAATTTAACCGTGCAATACCTGTTAGAAACCCATATTCATGCCGATCATATCAGTGCCAGCCATTATTTAAAGCAACAGTTAGGTGGTCAGACCGGCATTGGTTCGGGCATTGTTAAAGTACTCAAGTATTGGGTACCGGTGTTTGAAACCGCCCATGATACCGCCATGGATGGGTCTCAGTTCGATCATTTGTTTGAAGATGGCGATACTTTTCAAATCGGCGAATTAAACGCACGTGTTATGCATACGCCGGGTCACACACCGGCCTGTGCCAGTTATCTTATCGAGTCGGTGGTGTTTGTCGGTGATACCTTGTTTGCACCGGATGGCGGCACGGCGCGGGTTGATTTCCCCGGTGGCAGTGCCGAACAAATGTATCATTCCATCCAAAAACTCTATGCTTTACCTGATGAGACAATGATGTATTTATGTCATGATTATCCCGATGAAGGCCAACAACCGCGTCATTGCTTTACCGTGGGCGAACAAAAACAACACAACAAAATGATTCAGGCGAATACCACATTGGCAGAATACACCGAAGTCAGACAACAACGCGATGCCACTTTAGCCGTACCGAGATTGATTTTGCCATCCATTCAAACCAATATGCGTCTGGGTGCATTTGGTGCGGTGTCTGATCAAGGCACACAATTTATTAAAATCCCCATTAATAAACTATGAGAAAATCATGAAACAATTAATGTTAATCGCAACAATCCTGTTTTTAGTGGCGTGCCAGCCACAAACCAAAGAACAATCCTCTGAGACTGTCACTGAAGCGGCCAACATTGATTATTTAAGTCTGGGGCAACAACACGCCCAAAAAGCACAGCAAAAATTAGGGGCTAATCTGAAAAAAGCCATGCAGGAAAGTGGTCCGGTAGGCGCGCTCCATTTTTGTCATGAGCAAGCCATTCCCTTAACCCAATCTGTGGTGGCCGGTGATTTACTGGACATAAAACGGGTGTCAGATAAAAATCGTAATCCCGATAATGTCCCAAATGCCCAACAATTGGATTATATCAATGAAGCCAAAGCCCAATTGGCTACCGGCAAAAAACCCAGCGGTGAAATCAGAGAAACAGGTGGACAGATGGTGGGCTATTATCCCATTATCAGCCAGCCAGTTTGTTTACAGTGTCATGGTTCACCACAAATCGATATTGCGCCGGATACTTTTAAAGCCATACAAAAGCTCTATCCCAATGATAAAGCCACCGGTTTCGATGTGAATCAATTGCGTGGTATTTGGGTGGTGACTATGTCCCAGCACCCATCAGAGGATCCGTGAAGTTGAAAATCTAAAGCTAAGTTAATGTTGGTATGTGACTGAATGATTTTAAGGGGTGCTGGGCTGGCCCAGCCTAAAAGCAATCCAAATAATCAGGTTCAAAACAAAATAGATTAAAAGTGTAGATTTATTACTCTGTGTTCTCTGTGCCTCTGTGGTTATCTTTTATTTTTTTATCACAAAGACACAGAGAATAATTTGATTGTATAAAAGTGGCTTATATCTCTTTTCAATGCTTGAAAGAGGTATTCTTTCTAAGCCAAAAACCCACCATCCACGGGTAAATTAACGCCGGTGATGTAACTGGCGAGGAATAAAAAGGCGGGAGCAATTTCTTCGGGTTGTGCCATGCGGCCCATGGGGATTTGGGGCAATATCATTTTTAACATGGCTTCGTTTTGGGTTAAGGCTGATGCGAATTTGGTGTCGGTTAAGCCGGGTAAAACAGCATTCACACGAATGCCATGGGCGGCACATTCTTTGGCAAAACTACGGGTCATCGACATAATGGCGGTTTTGGTGACAGAATAAATGCCTTGCATGGCAGCCGGGTCGGCACCGTTGACTGAAGCGGTATTAATGATGACGCCACTGCCTTGTTTTTTCATCTGTTGTCCGGCCAGTTGGCTGAGGTGAAAATAACCTTCAATATTAACTTCAATGGTTTTTTTCATGGCGTCATAGTCGGTGTCCAAAACCGGTCCGAAATAGGGGTTGGCGGCGGCATTGTTAATCAATACATCAATCCGTCCGCACTGTTCAACCACCTGGCTAATCAGTTGTTCCCGCGAGGTTTTATCGCCGTTATGACAGACAATGGCGTGGGCTTGGCCGCCCAGCTTGCGAATATCCTCAGCCACTTGATCAATACTGTCTTGTTTACGGGAGCTGACCACCACGGTGGCCCCGGCTTTTGCAAACTGATGGGCGGCGGCTTCACCAATACCCCGGCTGGCACCGGTTATAACGACCACCTTTTTATTAAAATCATACATGTGAATCACCTATGTGTTGTTGACTGTGTTGAATCAGAATATCGCGAATTTGGCCAAAGGGTTTAAATCGCTGATCATCAGTTTGGCCTTTTTCATAGCGATAATAAATTTGTTGAACGATGACCATCAGACGGAATAAACCATAAACATAATAAAAGTCATAATTATCCAGGGACATGCCGCTTAATTGGCAGTAATGTTGGACATAGTCATCCCGGGACAGCATATTTGTTTCTGTTGTCGGCTGGGTGCGAATGGCTTGCAATGGGGCAGAATCATTGGCTTCAATCCAGTAGGCCAGTGAACAGCCCAAATCCATCAGCGGATCGCCGACGGTGGCCATTTCCCAATCTAAAACCCCTTTAACGTGAGTGGGGCGTTGTGTATCAAAAATTAAATTATCAAATTTAAAATCATTATGGATTAAACAATAATCACGATGATCATCCGGTCTATGTTTTATCAGCCAGTCGATCAGAATATCTGCATGATTATGTCTGGCCTGAACATTTCGATAACGTTGTATCCAGCCGGTAATCTGACGTTCAATATAACCCCGGCCTTTGTTAAAGGCCTGTAGCTCCTGATTAAGCGCGACTTGGTGGAGTTGTGTTTGGGCTGCAATGAGCGAGCGACATAATGCCGGTTGATCATCTGGTTTGTAATTATCGGGTAGATTTTTGTGTATTTCGATACCATTAATGGCTTCCATGACATAAACAGGGCGTGGAAAAACATTTGAATCATCGATGATAAAATTCACTTTGGGACTTAAAGCATACAAGCCTGATAAGGCCTGAAGTAAATTAAATTCGCGCTGCATATCATGTGCGCCCTGGGCTTTGGTTCCCGGTGGCGAGGTACGAACAATCCATTGATTATCTCCATCCGTAAGACGATAGGTGAGGTTGGATACACCGCCGGAGAGCGGTTTTAATGTCGTATTTTCACTGCAATTTAGACGCTTGCATAATTCAGCTAATAATTTGTCCTGCTGGTCTGTTTTCATTTGTCGTCTTCCGGTAAAAGCTGCTGTCTTAAGGACAAAATATGTTGTTTATAATCTGCTAAAGAAATTTGTTCGTTCTGGTATTTATGGTTTTTCAAATACCAGTCCTGTAACACGGATTTGAACACAGAAGCGGTTAAAAAAGGTGAGTTACAGCGGCATAATTTCATCGAAACAGCCTTATTAATGTCAGTAATTAAAGCCTGTTCCAATAGTTTTTCTGACGCCACAAACCGATTAAGTAGTGGTTTCTCGAGGTGTTTGGCTTCCATAAAGACAAAATAAAACCAGCGATTGAGGCGTTCGCTCATATATAGATGATAAATCAATAGATGGTCTATACTGGTCAAGGGATTGTTGTCCTGTACGGAGATTAAAACCCGCTCGGTCATGGAGACCAGACCATGATGAATCATCACAAACAAATCTTCTTTGTCACGAAAATATTTATACAATCCACCGGTACTGTAACCGGTTGTCTGGCTTAAGTCCCGAAGAGTCATGCCGTTGTAACTGTTTTGTTTAGAAATGCTAAAAACAGCCGAGATAATGGTGGCTAATTTGTTGGTGGCGATGCGTTGATTTTTAAGGTTTAAGCGTTGCTTATTTTGTTGGTAAATAAATTGCCATTCATCGCCGAAGAAATGGATAAATTTTTCTTTAAATTCAGCATAATTCATCACGATTTGTATTGCGCCAATAGTTGTTTTGCTAAAGACAATTGATGCACTTCATCGGGACCATCGTAAATACGCGCAGCACGTTCTTCGCGATAGAAAAAGGACAATACCGTGTCATCAGTCACACCTAAACCGCCCAAGGCCTGAATGGCATGATTCATGACTTGTTGTAACATCTGCGCGGTGTGAAATTTAATCATGGAAATATCGTGTCTGGCGGCTGCATAACCTTCCTTGTCTATCCGTTCGGCGGTGGCCTGTACCAAATGTTGGGCCGCTTCAATGGCGGCATAACTGTCGGCAATTTTGACTTGCATCACCGGTTGTTGCGCCAGGGTTTGGGTGTCGGTAATTTGGCGTTGTTTGACATGACGGCACATAATGTCAAAACAACGTCTGGCAATACCAATCCAGCGCATACAATGTTGTATCCGGCCCGGTCCTAAGCGTTGTTGCGCCATCAGAAAACCATCGCCACGTTGGCCCAGTAGATTATGTTCAGGGACTTTAACATCGGTGAATTTTACTTCGCCATGGGAAAAATAACCATCACCTTTACTGCCCATGACAGAAATATTGCGTTCCAATGAATAGCCCGGGGTGTCGGTGGGGACAATAATCATACTGGCTTGTTGGTGTTTGGCGGCCTCCGGTTCCGTCACCGCCATAATAATGGCAAAATCAGCCCCGTCGGCCCCGGTGGTAAACCATTTATGGCCATTAATGTGCCAGTGACCGTCTTTTAATTCTGCGCTGGCACCGAGCCGGGTTGGGTTGGAGCCGGCCATGGCCGGTTCAGTCATGGCAAAACAACTGCGGATATCACCTTTGGTCAATGGAATTAAAAATTGCTTTTTTATGCGCTCATCCGCGTATAAATGAAGTAACTCGGCATTGCCGGCATCCGGTGCCTGGCAGCCAAAAGAAACATGCCCAAGCGGTGACTGACCCAAAATAGCGGATAATTGACCCAATTGGCTGACCGTCAGACCCTGGCCACCGATATCTTCGGGTAAATGCGGTGCCCACAATCCAGCCTGTTTGATTTTTTGGCGAATGGTCTCAATGGTTTGTTGTAATTGTGACCATTGGTGGGAAAGTAATAAGGATTCAGCGTCGATAATATCCGTTTGTACGATATCCTGAGCACGTGATTTAAAATCTAAAAAAGATTTGTTTTGCATGGTAAGGGCTTATGGAGAATCATTAAATTATATCAAAAGTCGAACAGGTGTTCGAAAAGGTTTGTTAAAATTAAGCCATGAAAAAAACCATGGTAATTACCGGTGCCGCCAGTGGTCTGGGCAAAGCGTTGGCGATGAAAGCTGCGGCACACTATAAGATCGCGGTGCTGGACATTCAGCCTGATGCCGGTCAACAGGTGGTTGATGAGATTCAATCACAAGGTCATCAGGCCGCTTATTTTAATTGTGATATTACCGATGCTCAGGCCATGGAGGCGGTGGCACAACAGATACTGACTCATTTTGGGCATGTCGATGTGTTGATTAATAATGCTGGTATTGCTTCTGAGGGTGGGGTTGAAGCCAGCTCCATTGAACAGTGGAATCGGGTACTGTCTATTAATCTGATGGGTGTTGTACATGGTTGTCGGGCTTTTTTACCCTATTTAAAACAACAACCCGAAGCGGCGATTGTTAATGTGGCGTCGTTTGCGGCCCTGGCACTGGCTCCCTATATGGCTTCTTATAATGTTTCTAAAGCCGGGGTGGTGGCCTTAAGTGAAACCCTGCGGGCAGAAATGGTGGGCACCGGAGTGCATGTGGCGGTGGCCTGTCCGGCTTTTTTTAAAACCAACCTGACCCAATCCATGATCGACAGCCACGATAAAATGAAACAGCGCATTGAAAAATGGATGGAATCATCTTCATTTAACGCCGATGATGTGGCACAAAATATTCTGACCGCCATCGACAAAAAACAATTCATGGTGTTAAGTGATCAAAAAACTAAAAACCAATGGCGTGTGGCACGCTGGTTGCCCAATGTTTTTTTTCGGCAAAAAATTAAATTTATTAAACGGTTAAATCAATGAGTAAAACACAGCAGTGGTTATTATACGGAGCTTACGGATATACCGGTGAGCTGATTGCCAGACAAGCCGTTAACAAAGGCCTTAAGCCGGTGCTGTCCGGACGTGATGACAATAAAACCAAACAACTGGCCAATGAACTGGGTTTATCTTATGTGGTTTTTTCTGTGTCTGATTTGGCCGACAATAATGACTTGTTAAAAGCTTATGATTTGGTGTTGAATTGTGCCGGGCCGTTTTCGCAAACGGCTGAAGTATTTTTGGACGCTTGCATTGAAGCCCGGTGTCATTATTTTGATATCACCGGTGAAATAGCGGTGTTTGAAGCCGCCGCCGAACGCCATCAACAAGCGGCTCTGGCAGAAGTTATTTTATGCCCCGGTGTGGGTTTTGATGTGATACCGACGGATTGTCTGGCGGCCATGTTAAAGCAGGCCATGCCCGATGCCAGCCACCTGTGTCTGGGCTTTGATTCTCGCTCGGGCTTCAGCCCGGGCACCGCCAAAACCTCGGTGGAAGCGTTGCCCGAAGGCGGTCGGGTGCGGGAAGACGGTTTGATTAAGCAGGTGCCATTGGCTTATAAAACCCGCCGCATTAATTTTGGTGGTGGCCAAAAACTGGCCATGACCATTCCCTGGGGTGATGTGGCCACCGCTTACTATTCCACTGAAATTCCCAATATTGAAGTCTATATTCCCGGTTCACCTAAATTAATTAAGCGTATGAAACGTATGAACTGGATACGGCCGGTTTTAGGTTGGTCCTGGGTGCAAAATATAATTAAAAAACGCATTGAAAAAACCGTCAAAGGCCCCGATGAGCAGGCCCGTGAGAAACTCACCACTTATGTCTGGAGTGAGGTCACAAATCCAGCCGGTGAACGCATTCAAAAACGCCTGCAGGTGGCCAACGGTTACCAACTGACCGTTGATGGCGCTTTGTTTGTGGTTCAGGCTGTCTTGAATAAACAAGAGCTGGTTCCCGGTTACCAAACCCCGTCAACTTTACTCGGACCGGATCTTGTTAATCAATTGCCGGGTGCCCAAGAAGTGAATGTCGATTAATTCTTAAACCATCTAAAGGTAAACGCATGCAGAATTTAAGCCGAATCATTTTTATTGCAGTAGCCGTTATTAGCTTAACAGGCTGGATAAACAGCGCGGCGGCTTTGTTGTTGGGTGTGTCGCTGGCGTTAACTTTAGGCAATCCTTTTGCTGAGCAAAGCCGGGTTGGGGTTAAGCATTTATTGAAAATTGCCGTGATTGGTTTGGGTTTTGGGATTCAGGCCGGCGAAGCGCTAACCACCAGTATGGACAGTCTGGGCATCACCGCCCTCACCATTGTCACCACCATTTTATTGGGATGGCTATTGACCAAAGCTTTGCATATGGATCGACATTTGGGGCATCTGGTGTCGTCAGGTACTGCTATTTGCGGTGGCAGTGCGATTGCCGCGGTGGCGCCGGTCATCAACGCCCAAAACAAGCACATTACCATGGCCATTGCTGTGGTATTTTTACTCAATGCGCTGGCTTTACTGATTTTTCCGACCCTTGGCGCTTACTTGAATTTAAGCCAATATGAATTCGGTTTGTGGTCGGCGATTGCCATTCATGACACCAGCTCAGTGGTGGGTGCGGCGTTGGCTTATGGTGATGAAGCCTTAAAAACGGCCACCACGGTTAAACTGGCACGGACTTTATGGATTATTCCGTTGGCACTGGTGTCAATGCTGATGTTTAAAAGTCATGATAATAAAATCAAAGTCCCCTGGTTTATCGGTGGTTTTATACTTGCTGTGTTGGTTAACAGTGCCGGATGGCTACCTGAATCCGTGACCGGTAACATCACGCTGGTGGCAAAACGCTTGTTGATTTTGACCTTATTTTTGGTGGGCAGCAGTTTGGCGCTGGCAGACATTAAGGAAACCGGCTGGCGGCCGATGTTGATGGCAGTTATATTGTGGTTGTTTATTTCTGTCTTGTCCTATTATATGGTGGTGACCTGGGTGTGAGGCGGGTCACATTTTAGGGTTTACCCTATTAACCCCGGATTCAAGTGCAGGGCATATAATGGCTGTTATTTGTGAGGAAATTGTGATGAAACGGTTGCTTCTAATTGGTCTTATGATGGTTGTATCGATGGTGGCGTCAGCCCAGGATGATAGTGGCCATATTTATCGAGAAACGCTGGTTTGCGGTGATGAGGGTTGTACTGTAACCTGTTATCAGCCGGGTGATCGCTGGCAAAGTTTTCTGCAAACAGCCGGCGACATTGAGCTGACTTATTTTTTAACCACCGGTACTCGCCAACTAAAAGCCCGGGTGGCTGATGGCAGCATAACGGTTTTAGATACCCATCCGAATGTACAAACCTGTAAAATCAGCGGTGTAAAAGCCACTGAACCATAAAATGATGAATTGTGTTGTTTATCGATCGAATAAAAAACCCGGTGCCTATGTGTATTGTGCGGAAGGATTTAATCCGGCTGAATTACCGGAAGATTTACAGTCTTTGCTCGGTGTATGTGAAGTGGTCATGACACTGAATCTCAGTGAACGGGATAAGCTGGCGCGTGAAGACATCCATAAAGTCAGAGACAATCTGAAACTACAAGGCTATCATCTGCAATTACCACCCAAAGAATCCATTGGTGTTATTGAGTTTGGTTAGCTGTCTGTCAATTACTGGTTTTAATAAAATTGGCTAACAAGTTAAGCTCCGCTTTATCCATAGGCTTCAAAGCCGGCCATTGGGGTTGCATTTTTTTCAGTCGTTTTATCATTAGTGTCGCAATCAATCGTCGCATCATCGGTTTGTCGTCAGCCGGTATGATGTACCAGGGGGCATAATCCGTACTGGTCTTGTTCAGCATGTCATCAAAAGCCAGTTGGTATTTGTCCCAGTGTGAGCGCTCTTTGATGTCATTGATGTTAAATGTCCAGTTTTTATCCTGGCGGGCATAACGTCGGATTAAACGTTCTTTCTGACAATCTTTGCTTACATCGAGCATAAATTTAATCACCTGGGTGCGGTTTTGGGTCAGGTGATGTTCCACCTGATTGATGAAATCAAAGCGTTGTTGCCAGAATGCTTTTTTAACCGATGTGCTGATGCGCTGTTTGTTTAAAAAATGTGGGTGTACCCGAACCACCAGGGTTTCTTCATAATAACTGCGATTAAATATACTGATTGTGCCCTGAGCAGGAAAATGTGGATAACAGCGCCACATGAAATCATGGGCGGCTTCTTCATTACTGGGTGCTTTGAAGCTGTGACAGTTAAGCAGCCCGGGATCGCAGTAACGGAAAACCCGGCGGATTGAACTGTCTTTCCCGGCGGCGTCGAGCGCCTGAAAGATAATCAGAACAGATTGTGTGTTTTCTGCGCGCATCTGACGGGTTAAGTCTGCAAGTTCTTTACTGAGGTCTTTGAGACTTCGGAGGTTATTTTCAGTCCAATGCCTAAGGTCAGCCATGACCGGTCTGACTTGATTCGGGTGGTGGCGAAATTTTTTAACAGATGGCATACAATGGTGTTTTTTTAAATTTAACATCTTAACTAAAATTTATGCAAAAACATAAAATATTATTTATTTGTATGGGCAATATCTGTCGTTCGCCCTCTGCAGAAGCCATTTTTTCAAAGCTGATTAAAGACGCCGGTTTGACAGATCAGTTTGTCATCGATTCTGCCGGTACCCATGCTTACCATGTGGGTCATACACCGGATAACCGATCGGTGGTCGCGGCCGGCAATCGGGGCATTGATATGAACCATTTACGCGCCCGGCAGGTCGAGGCGGCTGATTTTTTACATTATGATCGGCTGATTGTGATGGACCGGGCCAATTTAAACGAACTCAAAAAACGTTTTCCTGATCAGTCCCATGACAAGGTTAGCTTAATGATGTCCTACGCAGAAAAGCGGTCTGAAACTGAAGTGCCGGATCCGTATTATGGTGGTGAAGACGGCTTTGAACTGGTACTGGATTTATTGCATGATGCGGCGCAGGGTTTATTGGATGACATTCGTTCAGGTGACAACCGAGTCTGATGTTATAATGCCCGCTTTTTTTCAGAGACTCTTCGGTGCAATTTAAACACATTAAACAAGATCAGGATGCCAGACGCGGTCGCTTAACTTTTTCGCGTGGCACGGTGGAAACACCTTGTTTTATGCCGGTGGGCACCTATGGCACGGTTAAAGCCATGTCACCTGAGGAAATTAAAGGCATTGGTGCGGAAATTATTCTGGGCAATACCTTTCACTTGATGTTGCGGCCGGGCACCGATGTGATTGCCGAACATGGTGATTTGCATGACTTTATGGCCTGGGATAAGCCGATTCTGACTGATTCCGGCGGTTTTCAGGTGTTTTCACTGGCCAAAAGGCGAAAAATCACTGAACAGGGGGTTGAATTTGCCTCTCCGGTGGATGGTTCACGGGTTTTTATGGGGCCGGAAGAGTCCATGGCAGTGCAGAAAAAGTTAGGCTCTGACATCGTGATGATTTTTGACGAATGCACGCCGTACCCGGCCACTGAAAAAGAGGCGTCAGAATCAATGGAATTGTCCTTACGCTGGGCAGAACGCAGTTTAAAAGCGTTTGAGGGTAATCCCAATGCCTTATTTGGTATTGTGCAAGGCGGCATGTACGATCATTTAAGGCAGCTCTCTGCAGCAGCGCTGACTGAGATGGATTTCCATGGTTATGCCATCGGTGGTTTATCGGTGGGTGAGCCGAAAGATTTGCGCGAGCAGGTATTGGCCACCACCACACCATTATTGCCGTCTGATAAGCCACGGTATTTAATGGGTGTGGGTAAGCCTGAGGATATTTTGGCGGCAGTGTTGATGGGGGTGGATATGTTTGATTGTGTGATGCCGACCCGCAATGCCCGTAACGGTTATCTATTTACCTGGGATGGGGTGGTTAAGATCCGCAATGCTAAATACCAGTTTGATACCACGCCGATTGATGAAAATTGTGGTTGTTACACTTGTCAAAATTTTTCCAAAGCCTATTTGCGTCATTTAGACCGCTGTGGGGAAATGCTGGGATCACGTTTAAACACCATTCATAATCTGTATTTTTATCAAGAGTTCATGCAATCAATCCGAACAGCCATAGAAAATAATCAGATGACTCAATTTGCCCAAAAAACCTTTGCCCGCTTAGGTGTGCACCCGAGTAATTAACCAACAATAAGGCGGTCTTTTTGAAATTGATTAAGGCACAGTTTTAAGCCTTATTTGTGTTACAATGTTGCGTTTAATTTTTGACCTTAAGGGAAGCTGATTTATGGCGGAAAATTCCACTGATATAATTAAAATAAACATCGAAGACGAGATGAAAAAATCATACCTCGATTATTCGATGAGTGTGATTGTGGGTCGGGCGTTACCGGATGTGCGTGATGGCCTCAAACCGGTACACAGACGGGTGCTTTATGCGATGAATGTACTCGGTGTTAATTGGAACAAACCCCATAAAAAATCAGCCCGGGTGGTGGGTGATGTGATTGGTAAGTACCATCCCCACGGTGATTTCGCGGTTTATGACACCATTGTGCGAATGGCACAGCCTTTTTCCATGCGTTATCTGTTGGTGGATGGCCAGGGTAACTTTGGTTCAGTGGATGGTGATTCCCCGGCGGCCATGCGTTATACCGAAGTGCGGATGGCCAAAATTTCGCATCAAATGTTGGCTGATATTGATAAGGAAACGGTTGACTTTGTACCTAATTATGATGAAACCGATTCCGAACCTTCCGTGCTGCCGACCCGGGTACCGGCTTTATTGGTTAATGGCTCATCAGGTATCGCGGTGGGTATGGCCACCAATATCCCGCCGCATAACCTCAATGAAGTGATTGATGCGGTGATTGCTTTGATAGAGAACCCTGGCATCACGCTGGACGAGGTGATGACTCATTTACCGGGCCCTGATTTTCCGACCGCCGCTTTTATTAATGGCTCAGAGGGTATTCGTGAAGCCTATGAAACCGGTCGCGGTAAAATCTACATGCGCGCCCGCTCTGATATTGAGACCGATGAGGCCAGCGGTAAGCAGACCATTGTTATTGATGAATTGCCTTATCAGGTTAATAAAGCCCGCCTGATTGAAAAAATTGCGGATTTAGTCAAACACAAAAAACTTGACGGCATCTCGGCTTTACGCGATGAATCGGATAAAGACGGCATGCGCATTGTGATTGAGCTCAAACGGGGTGAAGTGGCTGAAGTCATTCTTAATCAGTTGTTTAAGCTCACCCAGTTGCAGACTGTGTTTGGGATTAATATGGTGGCGCTGGTCAATGGTCAACCAAGAACCCTGACTTTAATGGAGGTGCTGAACG
>CAZLAW010000004.1:0-7662 GCA_964557625.1 uncultured Marinicella sp. | reverse complement strand
GTGGTCAGACGCACCATTTATGAACTGGCCAAAGCCCGTGACCGGGCCCATGTTCTGGAAGGTTTGTCGGTGGCTTTGGCAAATATTGAGGAAGTGATTGAACTGATTAAAACCTCTAAAAATCCGGCCGAGGCCAGAGACCGCTTATTGGCGAAAAAATGGGATGCGGGTTTAATTAAAGCCTTACTGGATGACAATGGTGATCTATGTCGTCCGGAGGATTTGGATGAGGCCTATGGGTTCTTTGAAGATGGTTATCAGTTGTCGCCGATTCAGGCCAAAGCGATTTTAGATTTGCAACTGCACCGTTTAACCGGTCTTGAGCAGGATAAAATTAACGATGAATTCAAAGAAATTATTCATGCCATTAAAGAATATCTCAATATCCTGACCAATCCTGATCGCTTGTTGGAAGTGATTGTTGAAGAACTCAATGAAATTAAAGAACAGTTTGGTGATGAGCGTAGAACCCGTATTTTGAACCGTCAACGTGAGTTGACCATGCGGGATTTAATTATCGAAGAAGATGTGGTGGTGACCTTATCGCATGCCGGCTATGCCAAGATGCAACAACTGGATGTGTATCGCGCGCAGGCCCGTGGTGGAAAGGGTAAATCCGCCACCAATATGAAAGACGATGATTTTGTCGAAAAACTGTGGATTGCCAATACCCATGACACCTTGTTGTGTTTCAGTAATATGGGGCAGGTGTATTGGTTAAAAGTGTACGAATTACCGATGGCGTCGCGTACGGCGCGCGGTAAACCTTTGGTGAACTTGTTGCCTTTGGATAAAGAAGAGAAAATCACCGCCATTTTACCGGTGCGAGATTATGATCCGGATTTTTATGTGTTTTTTGCCACCGCCAAAGGGGTGGTGAAGAAGACCTCGCTGGAAAACTTTTCACGCCCGCGCGCCAACGGTATTATCGGTTTGGGCTTGCTGGACGATGATTATTTGGTGAATGTGGAAATCACCAACGGTGATCAGGATGTGTTGCTGTTTTCCAGCGATGGTAAATGTATTCGCTTCCATGAGCGTGATGTGCGGTCTATGGGGCGCACCGCCCGTGGTGTGAAAGGCATTAATTTAAAACCTGGTCAATCGGTGGTGTCCATGTTTGTGGCCGATGAAGGTCAGGTCTTAACCTGTACTGAAAACGGTTTTGGTAAACAAACCCCTCTGGAAGAATTTTCGCGGATTCGTCGGGGTGGTCAAGGTGTTATTGCCATTAAAACCTCTGAACGCAATGGTCAATTGGTGGGTGCCTGTCAGGTACAACAAGATGATCAGGTGATGTTAATCAGCGACGGCGGTACCCTGGTGAGGACTTCGGTGGCGGGGATTTCAACCTTAAGCCGTAACACCCAGGGTGTGACCTTAATTCGCCTGGCTAAGAATGAGTCATTGGTGGGTCTGGCCAAAATTGTCAATATGGATGAGGAGGATGAATTGGGTGATGATGCGGCGTCTGAAGTGAACACCATTGATGAAGCGGATGATGGCGATGCGTAATTTGATGGTGGCGGGAAACTGGAAACTTAACGGCAGTCAGGCCATGCTAAAGCGGTGGCTGCAACAATACACTGAACATAAGGCAGACCGTGAGCAGGTGGATGTGGCGATTTGTGTGCCTTATGTTTATGTACCGGCTTTAAAAGCGATGGCGCCTCACGATATTCAGGTGGGTGCGCAAGACCTCTCTGCCCATGACAAGGGCGCGCATACCGGTGAAGTCAGTGCGGCAATGCTCAAAGATGTGGGGGCTGAGTTGGTGCTTATCGGACACTCAGAACGGCGTCAGGATCATGGCGAAAGTAATGAGTTGGTGCGGCAAAAATGTCGTCAGGCGCTGGCTCAGAACCTGACTGTGGTGGTGTGCGTTGGTGAAAGCCGGGCGCAACGTGAAGCGGATGAGACGTTTGCGGTGATAAAACAGCAGTTGGATGCCGTCATTGATTTGCTAACAACAGAAAATGTGGAACGTTTTTTGGTTGCCTATGAGCCGATTTGGGCCATTGGCACCGGCTTAACCGCTTCGGCAGAACAAGCACAGGAAGTTCATCAATTTATCCGTTCTCAATTGGCGGCTAAAGATGTTACAATGGCGCGCCAAATTCGGCTGCTTTATGGCGGAAGCTGTAAAGGCAGCAATGCGTTTGAATTATTTTCCATGCCGGATGTTGATGGTGGTTTAATAGGTGGAGCCTCATTGACAGCGGAAGATTTTATGGCCATTTGCCGGCAGGCAAAGAAGCTAATGAACGAAACACAGTCAAACAAAACCATTTAATCAGTTTGACATAGACGGTGATGAGCAATCAGCGTCAGGAGACAATAGCATGACAATTAACTTTTTAAATATTTTACAGGTACTGGTTACCATCGCCATGATCGGTTTTATTTTGGTACAGCGCGGACCGGGTGCCACAGCGGGATCAGCCTTTGGCAGTGGTGCATCAGGTACAGTTTTTGGTGCCAAGGGGTCCAGTTCTTTTTTGTCAAAAAGTACAGCTGTTTTAGCCACCTTGTTTTTTATTATAACAATGGCCATCAGTATTGATTTTCAGGGCACGTATGGCGTGACTGAACAAAAAGAAGCCCAGGATCTGGGCGTGATGGGAACACTTGATAATACGCAACGCCCTGAAGCCATGATTCCGGGAGACGGTGAAGCGAGTCTTGACACACGTTCTCAACAATCTCAACCAATGGCTGATACGGATGAAAAACCATCGGTCGATGCCGTTGAGCCAAACCTTGAATCGGTGCCCGTTGATGAGCAAAAAGATCAGCCGGTTGATGAAGATCAAGGCAGTGATCAGTAAATGATTCGTATCATATCGGATGCGATTTGGAGGCCGTAATTTTAATTATGGCTGATGTATGTGCCGAAGTGGTGGAATTGGTAGACACGCTATCTTGAGGGGGTAGTGGCCTGACGGTCGTGCCGGTTCAAGTCCGGCCTTCGGCACCAATGTAATTGATATATATAGAGTATAGGGATGGATTTATGATAGCCGAGTATTTTCCGGTGTTATTATTCCTGGCCGTTTCTGTCGGTTTGGGTGTGGTTTTGATTTCATTGGGTCTGATATTCGGTACCCGCAAAACCACTGACGAGAAAGTTTCGCCCTATGAATGTGGCTTTGAAGCATTCGATGATGCACACATGAAGTTTGATGTGCGCTTTTACCTGGTGGCCATCTTATTTATTATTTTTGATTTAGAAATTGCCTTTTTGTTTCCCTGGGCGGTTGTGTTAACTGAATTAGGTGCATTTGGTCTGGTTTCTATGTTCTTGTTTTTGTTACTGTTGGTCATAGGCTTTATTTATGAGTGGAAGAAAGGAGCATTGGAATGGGAATAGTTGATAATATTTTACAGCCGGTGGTTGATCCGGGTGTGCAAAACAAAGGGTTTGTCACCGCCCGTGTCGATGACCTTTTACACTGGGCACGGACCGGTTCGTTGTGGCCCATGACATTTGGGTTGGCTTGTTGTGCGGTTGAGATGATGCACGCCGGTGCGGCGCGCTATGATTTAGACCGTTTTGGCGTCATTTTTAGACCATCACCGAGACAATCAGATGTGATGATTGTGGCCGGTACTTTGGTCAATAAAATGGCCCCGGCCTTACGTAAAGTCTACGACCAAATGCCGGAACCGAAATATGTGATATCTATGGGTTCGTGTTCCAATGGTGGTGGTTACTACCATTACTCCTATTCAGTGGTGCGAGGTTGTGATCGCGTGGTACCTGTGGACATTTATGTGCCCGGTTGTCCGCCCACGGCTGAAGCCTTAATTTATGGTATTTTGCAATTGCAAAAGAAAATCAAACGCACCAACACCATTGCCAGAACATCATGAGTAGCTATAAAAGACAATTAAGCAAGGATTTGGCGGCTCATTTCAGTGATATTGAGCTCAGTATCAAAGAAACAAGACAAGGCATTGTCTGCACGGTGCCGGTTGAATCTTGGTTGGAAGTGGCCAAAACCCTGCGCGATGAACGCGATTTTGATTTTGATTTGTGCATTGATTTGTGTGGTGTGGATTACTTAAGTTATGGAGAGACTGAGTGGCCCACAGATGATGTAACTTACACCGGTTTTAGTCGCGGTATCCGCGGTAAAGGCCCGGGACGGTTTTCCTGGAGTGAGCGCCGAAAAGAGTCGGTGGCCAATCGCTTTGCAGTGGCCGTTCAGTTGTTATCCCTGAATAAAAACCATCGGCTGACGTTGAAATGTTTTGCCCCGGATGAAGGGATGTTGGTGGTACCTTCATTGATTGATATTTGGCCGGGTGTTAACTGGTTTGAACGAGAAGCCTTTGATTTATATGGTATTATTTTTCAGGGGCACCCAGATTTACGTCGAATTTTAACCGATTACGGTTTTATCGGACATCCATTTAGAAAAGATTTTCCGCTGATTGGTAATGTGGAAGTGAAATACGATGAAGACAAGCAGCGGGTGGTGTACCAACCGGTTTCGATTGAACCGCGGGTTTTGGTACCGAAAACAATCCGACGGGATTCACGTTATGTCGATAACACGGCTGATCAGGAGAATTCATAATGGCTGAGATTAAAAACTACACCATGAATTTCGGGCCGCAACATCCGGCCGCGCATGGGGTATTACGCTTAATTTTGGAAATGGATGGTGAGGTCATTACCCACGCGGATCCGCATGTGGGTTTGTTACACCGTGCCACGGAAAAACTGGCCGAATCCAAACCATTCAACCAGTCCATTGGTTACATGGATCGTCTGGATTATGTGTCCATGATGTGTAATGAGCACGCCTATGTGCGCGCCATTGAGAAATTATTAAACATCGAAGCACCAATTCGGGCTCAATATATTCGCACCATGTTTGATGAGATTACCCGTATCAGAAATCACTTGATGTGGATAGGTACCCACGGATTGGATTTGGGTGCCATGGCTTTGTTTTTATATGCATTCCGGGAACGTGAGATGTGTATGGATATGTATGAAGCGGTTTCCGGCGCACGATTGCATGCCACTTATTACCGCCCGGGCGGGGTTTATCGGGACTTGCCTGAAAAAATGCCGAAGCATAAGGAAAGCCAATGGACCAAAGGCGATGACTTAAAACAGGTTAATGAATGGCGCGAAGGCTCTTTGCTGGACTTTATTGAGGCTTTTGCCAATGATTTCCCTAATAAAATTGCAGAATATCGCACCTTGTTGGAAGAAAACCGGATTTGGAAACAACGCACCGTCGGTATTGGTGTGGTTTCACCGGAACAGGCCAAAGCCTGGGGTTTTACCGGCCCGATGCTGCGCGGCAGTGGTGTGGCCTGGGATTTGCGAAAAAAACAAACCTATGCAGCCTACGACAAAGTGGATTTTGATATACCGGTTGGGGTCAACGGTGATTGTTATGACCGTTATCTGGTGCGTATGGAAGAAATGGAACAGTCAACCCGTATCATTAAACAGTGTGTGCAGTGGTTGAAAAATAATCCCGGCCCGGTGATGGCGGATAACTATAAGGTGGTGCCACCAAGAAGAGAGGCCATGAAAGAAGACATGGAATCACTCATTATGCACTTTAAATTATTCACCGAAGGCTATTCAGTGCCGGCCGGTGAAGTGTACAGTGCAGTGGAAGCACCCAAAGGTGAATTTGGCGTGTACATGATTTCAGATGATTCCAATAAACCGTTTCGGGTCAAATTACGGGCACCCGGTTTTGCCCACTTATCAGCCATGAATGATATGGTGAAGGGTCACATGTTATCGGATGTTGTGGCCGTTATCGGAACTATGGACATTGTTTTCGGGGAGATAGATCGCTGATGTTTCAGATTGTCAATCCACAGAATAAAGAAAAATCTCATCTGGATTTGTTAACAGATGATACCAAAGCAACCATTGATGACTGGTTAAAGAAATACCCGCGCGAACAACGCCGTTCTGCAGTGATTGGTGCTTTGCATGCGGTTCAAACGCAAAATGGCGGCTGGATCAGCACCGAATTAATGGCGGCGGTGTCAGAGTACATCGACATCCCACTGGTCTGGGTACGAGAGGCGGCTGAGTTTTATTCCATGTTTCACACCGAACCGGTGGGCCGCCACAAAATTTCAATTTGTACCAACATTTCCTGTATGTTGCGTGGTGCCGATCAGGTGGTTAAATACGCTGAAAACAAATTGTCCATTAAACTCGGTGAAACCACCGAAGACGGTCGCATTACACTGGTGAAGGAAGAAGAATGTGTGGCCGCCTGTACCGGTGCGCCGATGATGATTGTGGACGGTCATTACTATGAAAATTTAACCGAACAACGGATTGATGAAATATTAGGAGGTTTAGACTGATGGAACAAGTCAATGTATGTTTAAACCCCAGTAAAGACCCCTCTTTACAGGAATACATCAACAAAGGCGGTTATCAGGCCTGGAAAAAAATCCTGGCAGAAAAAACCGACCGGGACGACATCATAAACACCATCAAAGCCTCCGCATTACGCGGTCGTGGTGGTGCGGGTTTCCCCACCGGCTTAAAATGGAGTTTTATGCCCAAAGATGCGCCCGGTCAAAAGTACCTGTTATGTAATTCAGATGAGTCAGAGCCGGGCACCTGCCATGACCGTGATATTTTGCGCTATAACCCGCATGCCTTGATTGAAGGTATGGCCATTGGCTGCTATGCCATGGGTGCCACCGTGGGTTACAACTACTTGCGGGGTGAGTTTCACCATGAGCCGTATGAAAATTTTGAAGCCGCACTGAAAGAAGCTTATGATGCCGGTTTATTGGGTAAAAACATTCAGGACACCGGTATTGATGTGGATATTATTGGTACCTATGGTGCCGGCGCCTATATCTGTGGTGAAGAAACCGCTTTAATGGAATCTTTGGAAGGTAAAAAAGGGCTGCCGCGCTATAAACCGCCGTTTCCGGCTAATTACGGTATTTACGGTAAACCCACCACCATTAACAACACCGAGTCTCTGGCTTCGGTACCGGCGATTATGCGTGAAGGCGCCGACTGGTTTTTGGAATTGGGTAAACCCAATAACGGTGGTGTCAAAATTTTCTCGGTCTCAGGTCATGTGAATAAGCCGGGCAACTATGAAATTCCCCTGGGCACGCCTTTTAAAGACCTGCTGGACTTGGCCGGTGGTGTTTTAGACGGTAAAAAACTCAAAGCCGTGATCCCGGGCGGTTCATCTATGAAAGTGTTGCCGGCAGATGTCATGATGGGTTTGACCATGGATTATGATGCACTGGCTGAAGCCGGTTCCGGTTTGGGTTCCGGTGCGGTGATTGTTATGGCTGAAGGCACCTGCATGGTGGAAGTTTGTCAGCGTATTTCCCGTTTTTATTATATGGAATCTTGTGGCCAATGTACGCCATGTCGAGAAGGCACCGGCTGGATGTACCGCATGCTGGATCGCATCTTATCAGGTGGCGGTGAACAAAAGGATATTGAAATGTTGCGTCAGGCCGCGGGGCAAATTGAAGGCCATACCATTTGTGCCTTTGGTGAAGCGGCTGCCTGGCCGGTACAAGGCATCTTAAAATATTACTGGGATGAGTTTGAATATATCGTCAAACACAAAAAATCAATGAATGAGAGGTTAACTTCATGACCGAGACAAGCAATCAGGTGCCAGA
>CAZLAW010000003.1:38562-43651 GCA_964557625.1 uncultured Marinicella sp. | reverse complement strand
TTAAAAGCCGGAATAACAATCAAAGTCTTCATTTGATTCGGCTTGCGTTACAATAACGCTGTTTGAAGCATTCTTTGGGTAACCGGGTTTTTAGCTGCATTTTATTCCGCAATTTATATGACAGACGATATTTTAACCGTTCATGACTTGTTTTACATCAAAGGTGGTGGAGAACGTTTGGTGATAACGCTGTGTGAACAGTTGCCCAGTGATTTGCTGACTGCTGCCATCAGTGATAAAAGTTTTCATATCAAAGACTTAAATTCGTCTGTTTATAACCTGAACGCGTTGGGGCAATTACCGGGTATAAAAACCTGGCAGCTGGCAAAAGCCTTTCAAAAACCATTGCCTGTCAAAAAGCCATACCAACATATCATATACAGTGGTATCGCCGCACCACTGGCACAGCGTCACTTTAATCGTGCCAACAATGTATTTTATTGTCACACCCCACCCCGCTTTGTTTACGATAAAAAAGTCCATTATCTAAAAAGCCTGTCGATTTGGCAAAGACCGGCTTTAAAAACCTTAATAAAGTGGTTTCAACCTCAATACGAAACCGCCATTAGTAACATGGATGTGATTATTGCCAATTCCCGACACATTCAACAACGCATTAAACAACATCTTAAATTAGACTCACAGGTGGTTTATCCACCCTGCGATACAAATTATTTTAACTGGCAATCTCAGGGTGATTATTACTTATCACTTGGTCGTCATGATCCATTAAAGCGCATTGATGTGATTATCGAAGCCTTTAAAACCATGCCCGATAAGCAACTGGTGGTGGCTTCCGGTGGTAGCCAAACCAATCAACTGAAAAAGTTAGCGGCCGGACATAACAATATTCGTTTTACCGGCTGGTTAGATGAACCCCAATTACTGGATTTACTGGGCAATTGTCTGGCCACAATTTATATTCCTGAAGATGAAGACTTTGGTATGACTCCGGTGGAGTCGATGGCTGCCGGTAAACCCGTTATTGCCAGCTATCAAGGCGGCATCAAAGAAACTGTTATTGACCAAGAGACCGGTTTATTTATCAATGGCTCAAACCTAATAGAAAAGCTCATTCAGACTGTCCAATCACTCACGCCCTATAAAGCCGCCGCCATGCGAACGGCCTGTGAGGCCCGTGCTGAAGTTTTTAACCGCCAACGATTTATCGAAGGTATCAAAAAATTTTTAAAATAAATGCGACCTTTTATTCACTTTAGTCGTCTTATTAACTAACCGGATTAAATTCAATGACAGAGACGAAGTGAGCCCTTTTAAACACAATATTAATACCCAAACCCATCAGGGGCTGCTCAGGCGGCAACAAAAAGCCTGTCGTCAAGTGTATGATCAGTTTGCTACACCGGTTTATAACCTCGCCTACCGGCTGTTACAAAACCCGGAAGATGCCCAGGACATCAGTCAACAAAGTTTTATCACCGCTTTCAACAAAGTTGAACAATGGTCTGAACGGGTGGCTTTTGGTTTCTGGCTCAGACGAATCGTGATTAACCAAGCGCTGGATTTATTGAAGAAAAAGACGCCTGAAATGTATGCCAGTGACACCGCACAGGCACCGGATGACTTAGCCGATCCTCAAAGTCTGACCTATGACCACCGCCACGACGCCAACCATTACTTACAACATCTATCACCGATGATGCGCAGTGTTCTGTGGCTGTATGAAGTCGAGGGATTGACCCATCAGGAAATCGGTGACTTATTTAATCGCAGCGAAAGTTTTTCAAAATCCCGTCTGGCACGGGCAAAACAACAACTGAATCTGATTATGAACAAACAAACCCCACAGGTGAAACAGCTATGAACACCCCTTTTAATTTCAGCCAATGGCTTAAACAACAAGAACCGGTGACACCGCCTACCGATGATTTTGCGTTCATTTATCAACAAGTCAAAGCGCCTAAATCCGGTCATAAACACATCATTCCATGGGCACTGGCAGCCACTTTTACCCTGTTAATCATCAGCCTTATGATGTTTAAACCGACCCTGAATTCAACTGATATAGCCGCCGGCAATAAGCAGTTGGCGCAGCTGAAACAACACATCCATGCGCTTGAACATAATCTGCAATCTGACGCCACAGCGCTGGTTAGCCAACCCGGTTCAGCACAGATGGAAAATCAGGTTCAGCTGGAACAGTGGCTGTCAATTATCAATGCCAAACTGGAACAGAAGCAAAATCCACAGCAGCAACAACAGTTAATGCAAGCCAAACGCTCGGTTTTACAGCGCTTGGTCCCGACAAACCAATCAATTGAACTTATTTAACCACAGGAGTTTACCATGAAAAATTTGATTATTTCAGCCTTATTACTCGTCACCACAACTGT
This sequence comes from uncultured Marinicella sp., assembly GCA_964557625.1. Lineage (GTDB taxonomy): Bacteria > Pseudomonadota > Gammaproteobacteria > Xanthomonadales > Marinicellaceae > Marinicella. The sequence continues at coordinate 41,297 of CAZLAW010000003.1, read as the reverse complement.
CTGGGCAAGCCCAAACGAACAACTTGATATCAACACAGAAATCGAAGACGGTCAGGGCCGTGTTATCATCATTCAGAATAAAGACGGCACCCCGAAAAAAATTGAAGAATCTTTTGAGGTTAATGACGACACCGATGTGGATCAGGTGATTGCTGATATTTTAGAAAAGCACAACATTGAGGCACCGATTCCCCCAACCGCACCGGCACCTCCGCAACACACCTGGGTTAAACACCTTGAGGATGTCGATGTCGAAATCATTGATGATACGGCCATTATCACCATCCAACAAGATAACAACGGTTCAAGCAAAGTAATTGAAGAGAAAATCCATCTGGATGAAGATGAGGACCTCGACCAATTAATTGACCGGGTATTGGAAAAACATGAAATTGAATTTGACCCAGACGACCAACATCAGGTCATTCAAATTGATCGTAATTATTTTTCTAATATTGACATTGAAGGGGCTTATTTTGGTTTTATGGCTTCCGTTGAAGAAAACGGCTGGCAGGTTTTAACCGTTGTTCCCGACAGCGGTGCCGATCAAGCCGGTTTACAGGAAGGTGATGTCATCCTGGCCGTGGACGGACAAAAAACCGGCGCCGGTGGTATTGAATTTAAAAATCTGACCAAACAAGCCAAAGCCGGCCAACAATCCACTTTTAAAATCAAACGCAACGGCCAAACAAAAACATTAACAATAACCGCGCAAAAGCGCACCTTAAGTGATGCAGTGTTTCCGCCTTTACCACCCATACCCCCCACACCCGGAGCCTCTTATGAAATCATCACCATGGATGGTGATGGCATCATGTCACCCCACATTATGATGCGCCATAAAAAACTTCAAAGTTGGCTGGGTGAACAACATCAGTTCATTGCCGTTAATCCGGGACTGGAAACGTATTTTGGAACAGATACAGGCGTTTTAATCGTCCATGTCGATGCCAACAACAAACTGGCACTGGCGGAAGGTGATGTGATTCTGTCCATCAACGGTGAAACCGTCACCACCCCCAAACAAGTCGTTAAGGCCTTATTGTCACTTGATTTAACCGATGGCTTTACGCTTGAAGTGATGCGTAAAAAAGAAAAAATATCTATCGCATCCTAAATCATCTTGCGATAGAATACCGCTTCTTTGGTGAGCGGCTCCGCTCACATCCCAAGTCAGTGGGCGCGTAGCTCAGCGGGAGAGCACTTCGTTGACATCGAAGGGGTCACTGGTTCAATCCCAGTCGTGCCCACCACTGATTACTATAATTACCGTCGTTTCAGAGAATTCCTTATTTAACTGTGATTTGTCATGTGTCACGCAAGTGTCACGCACGATTGGTTATTTTTACCAGATATATTTGGATTGGAATTAGATTGCCTCGTTCAAGAACACCGTAGGACGAGAAATTGTGACCACTCACTGGCAAGGTGTTTCTGTAGCTGCAACCCTTGTGGTCGCTCTACCTACTGTACCCTACATGCTATTCATTGACATCAGGTACATGCACATGACCGGACATCAGGATTCGGGCACTGCGGCTCATAATCACCTTGTCCACTTGCCACTGACCATTTTGTTCAGTCACTTCAGCGCCCACTTTGAGGGTTCCCGAAGGATGCCCAAAACGCACTTCTGTGCGATCACCGCCACCGGCCGCCAGATTCACTAAAGTTCCCGGAATGGCTGAAGCCGTGGCAATGGCCACAGCGGCGGTGCCCATCATGGCATGGTGCAATAAACCCATGGATAAAGCCCGCACATTGAGATCAATGTCACCGGACTCAATACTTTTTCCACTGGACGATGTATAGGCTTTGGGCGGTGACACAAAGGCGACTTTTGGTGTATGTTGGCGATCGGCCGCCTCTGCGATGTCTTGAATCAAGCCCATTTTCACGGCACCATGGGCGCGAATGGTTTCAAACATGGCTAAAGCCTTATCATCACCATTAATATCATCTTGCAATTCAGTGCCCCGGTAATCAATGGCATCGGCATTCAGAAATATGGTTGGAATACCGGCATTAATAAAGGTGGCCTCAAAGGTACCGACACCCGGCACGTCTAAAGTATCCACCAATTGATCGGTTGGGAAAAGTTTCGCATCACCCACGGGATTCACAAATTCGACTTTGACTTCGGCCGCCGGAAAAGTCACACCATCGAGTTCAAAATCACCGGTTTCCTGAACCTGTCCATCTGTCATTGGAATATGCGCCAGAATGGTTTGTTTAATATTCGCCTGCCAGATTCGCACCACAGCCACACCATTATCAGGCACCCGGCTTTTATCGACCAACCCCGATTTAATGGCAAAAGCACCCACCGCAGCGGTTAAATTACCACAGTTCCCACTCCAATCCACAAAAGGCTTATCAATCGCCACCTGACCAAACAAATAATCCACATCGTGATTCGATTGGCTGCTTTTCGATAAAATCACTGTTTTACTGGTACTGGAGGTGGCACCACCCATACCATCGGTGTGCTTACCATAGGGATCGGGGCTGCCGATCACCCGCAGCAATAAACGATCGCGGGCTTCACCCGGCTGTTGAGCTGCTTCGGGCAAATCTGAGAGATTAAAAAAAACGCCTTTAGAGGTGCCACCACGCATATAAGTGGCCGGGATTGTGATTTGGGGTTTATGATTCATAGATAATTACTTTGCTGAATGCGATTAAGTGAGTGTTTTTACGGAATTAATGGCCTATTTTCTCATAAATCAATGCCA
>CAZLAW010000003.1:0-38552 GCA_964557625.1 uncultured Marinicella sp. | reverse complement strand
GCAGTTAATTATTAAAGTCATTAAAAAAGCCGCTTATTAAAAAACGGCTTTTGATGTATCTGTTATGCCTGAAGTCATTTGGGATTTATGACCGATGGGATATCCGGATGTATTGTTGACTTAATAATAACATCAGAGATATGAGCATCATTATTCCCCAAAATTGTAAAGTTGGCACACTGGTGGGTGCAGAACCACGAACATTGTCTTCAATGGTTTCAAAATTACTCCAATTGTAGGTTTGACCATTAATGGTGATGCTGTCTGAAGCCGGATTGGCTGAAGCTAAGGCCGATTGAACAGAAGACAAATCACCAGGTGCAACAGTCATACTGAATCTTAGAATATCTATACCGGTACCCCCGTCAATTAATCCGTTGATAACGGCACCACTACCCAATTCAATGGTATCATCATCTTCTTCACCTTCCAAAGCGGCATCACCCGTGACAGTGGCATTACTGATTGAGATATAATCATTGCCAGAACCTGTTTGAATGCCCTGATCAGATATTGCAGTAACTGTACCACCGGTTACAACGATACTGTCATCCCCTCCTTGCAACCGAAAACCATCAGAATCGCCTGTAACACTGCCTGAAGTCATGGTCACTGTATCATTACCACTACCGGTTTCTACAGCATCACTACCACTGGTGATGGTGCCGCCGGAAATAAGCATCACATCATCACCACCTTCTAAATCTATGGTATCTGAAGACGGGTTATCAACAGTTGCACCTGCGGGCACAGTAATGTCATCACCGTTCGGGGTGCCGTCATAGCCATCGGCATCAGTCCCTGAACATACGACGATGTCGCCACCTGAACCAGTGGTTCCGGTGACCGCACAATCGGCGAATGCGTTTGGCATCAAGCATAAACAACCCAAAACAATGACTGTTAATTTATAAATCGACGAATAATTCTTCATGGTTTCCCCTTTATTTAATAAGTTAACAGTTATTATAATGCCTTATAAAAAACCTCATCAACAAATGATTAACTTTTTTGTCCCTATAATACGACTTCTTGTCCAATATGAGAGCTGTGTCACGATATTTTACAATAAGCCGGTTTTAAACCCTTAAACCAAAGCAAGCTCATTTATACGATCATCGTTCAAAGTTATTTGTTTGCTTGCATAAAATCATTAGCAAAACGCTGCAGGATACCGCCTTCGTTATACGTAACAACTTCATCGGCGGTGTCTAATCGGCAAATAACCGGGATTTCGACTTGCTCGCCATTTTTACGGTGCATTATGACCGTCATTTCAGCGCCTGATTCAATATCACCTTTAACGTCGTAAGTTTCACTGCCGTCGATATCGTAGGTTTTGCGTGACTCACCGTCGATAAATTGCAGCGGCAAAACGCCCATGCCAATTAAATTGGTGCGGTGAATCCGCTCAAAGCCTTCGGCGACAATGACTTCGACTCCGGCCAGGCGTACACCTTTGGCGGCCCAGTCACGGGAAGAGCCCTGACCATAGTCTTTACCGGCAATAATAATGAGAGGCTGTTTACGTTCCATGTAGGTTTCAATGGTTTCCCACATGCGCATTTCTTGACCTTCGGGTTCTAACCGCGCCAGTGAACCTTGTTTAATCTCGCCCTGTTCGTCACGCACCATTTCATTGAGTAATTTCGGGTTGGCGAAGGTGGCCCGTTGTGCCGTTAAATGATCACCGCGGTGGGTGGCATAGGAATTAAAGTCCTCTTCCGGCAAACCCATCTTGTCTAAATAGGCGCCCGCAGCACTGTCTAACTGAATGGCATTGGACGGTGATAAATGATCTGTGGTGATGTTATCACCAAGCACCGCCAACGGCCGCATACCGGTCATGGTGCGCGTCGCTGCTAAAGCACCTTCCCAGTAAGGCGGACATTGAATGTAGGTGGATTTCGGGTTCCAGTCGTATAGAGGTTTGGTGTGTTTGCGCATCATGTCTTCAAGGCTAAACATGGGTTCGTACACTTGGGTGAAATGATCAGGTTTTACACTTTGTTTAATGACCGCATCAATTTCCGCATCATCGGGCCAGATGTCTTTGAGTTTTATGGCGTTGCCATCGGCATCATAACCCAAGACATCTTTTTCAATATCAAAGCGAATCGAACCGGCAATGGCATAAGCCACCACCAGCGGCGGTGAGGCCAGAAAGGCCTGATCCGCATGGGGATGAATACGGCCATCAAAATTTCGGTTACCTGACAGCACGGCGGTTGAATATAAATTACGTTCTTCAATTTCCTGTTGGATTTTCGGATCCAACGCACCACTCATGCCATTACAGGAGGTGCAGGCATAACCCACCACACCGAAACCGAGATTTTCCAGTTCAGGTAATAAGCCAGATTCTTCTAAATATAGAGTCACCGCTTTTGAGCCAGGCGCCAACGAGGATTTCACCCATGGCTTTCTTTGCAAACCCAGTTTATTGGCATTGCGGGCGATTAAACCGGCGGCAATCATATTGCGCGGGTTACTGGTGTTGGTACAACTGGTGATGGCGGCGATAATACAGGCACCATCGGGCATCTCATCGCCTTCGGCAGAATAATCGCCGGTGATGCCCTTCTCTGCCAAATCATTCACAGATACTTTGGCATGTGGATTAGACGGTCCGGCAATATTGCGGCCCACCGAAGACAAATCAAAAGTCAGAACCCGCTCATAGACCGCATTTTTCATGCTCTCGGACCATAAACCGGTTTGTTTGGCGTAGTTTTCCACCAATTTAACCTGCGCATCATCACGCCCGGTCAGTGTTAAATAATCAATCGTCTGTTGATCAATATAGAACATCGCCGCCGTGGCACCGTACTCCGGCGTCATATTAGAAATGGTGGCACGATCACCCAGGGTTAAACTGTCGGCCCCTTCACCATAAAACTCGATATAGGCGCCCACCACTCTTTCATTGCGTAAAAATTCAGTAATGGCCAAGACTATATCCGTACTGGTAATGCCTGCTTGTGGTTGACCGGTTAAACGCACACCGACAATATCCGGTAAACGCACATAAGAAGGCCGTCCCAACATCACACTCTCGGCTTCCAGACCTCCGACGCCCACGGCTATCACACCCAACGCATCCACCATCGGTGTATGACTGTCGGTGCCCACCAGGGTATCCGGAAAGGCCACACCATCCTGGACCTGAATCACCGGTGACATCCGTTCTAAGTTGATTTGATGCATAATACCATTGCCCGGTGGCACCACATTGACGTTCTCAAAGGCATGTTTACACCAGTTAATAAAATGAAAGCGGTCTTTATTGCGGCGATCCTCAATGGCGCGGTTTTTTTCAAAGGCATCTTTTTCAAATCCGGCATGTTCCACCGCCAGCGAATGATCGACAATCAACTGTGTCGGCACCACTGGATTAATTTGTTTCGGGTCTCCGCCCTTTTTCGCAATGGCTTCACGTAAGCCGGCCAAATCCACAAACGCCGTTTGTCCGAGAATATCATGACACACCACCCGTGCCGGATACCAGGGAAAGTCCAGATCCTGTTTACGTTCAATAATTTGCTTTAAAGAAGCGGTTAAATCTTGCGGCGGACATTTGCGCACTAAGTTTTCAGCCAGTACCTTAGCGGTATAAGGCAGTTGATCATACGCACCCGATTTAATGTCTTCTACGGCTTGGCGGGTATCGAAATAGGCCAATTCAGAATCAGCCAACTGTTTACGGTATTGTGTGTTCATTGATTACTCGGTTAGGTTGTTAGTTTCTTTATGTCAACTGTTAGTGGTTGTTTTCAAACGCTCACTGTTAACGCTGTTCTTGGTGCCAACGATGTGTCTGCGCATTAACATCTCTGCCAGTTCCGGATCACGTTGCTGAATGGCACGGACAATTTGCTTATGCTCATCGAATGCCTGACTGATCCGTGGACCGCTCATACCGAACTGCACCCGGTACATGCGGCTTAAATGGTAGATGCCATCCAACAACAAAGTGATGAGCTGTTGGTTATGACTGCCAATAATAATGCGGTAGTGAAAATCATCATCTCCGGCGGCCTGGTAATAATTTTCGTCTTTTTGTACCTGTTGTTGGTGGTTACCCAACAAATCCTCTAATTCTGCCACTTCACCATCCTGCATATGTTGAGCAGCCAGTCGAGCCGCCATGCCTTCTAAAGCTTCTCGAATCTGATAGAGTTCTTGTAAACCCACAGACGATAAGCTGACCACCCGGGCACCTATATTGGCTTTGCGTTCCACCAAATGACAGGCGGCTAAGCGATTAATGGCTTCCCGGATAACCGCACGGCTGACATTGTATTTCTGTGCCAGGTCAACTTCACTGAGCTTAACACCTGAGGCAATTTCACCCTGGACAATCTGTTGGCGGAGCGCAACAAATGTTTTATCGGTGGTGGTGACAGGTGTATTCATTAACAGGCTCACAAAAAAGACGACATGCATTAATTGTCGACAATATTACCCATATTTAATCAACAGTCAACACATAAGCTTAGTATTGTCGACATTTAGACCGCAATCAGCTATAATCATTGTTCATTCACTGATTGTGAAATAGCCAAAACTATCACCATAATCAGGACTAACTACAAGGAGATTTAATCATGAGTACAACAGATATTCGTGCTGCTGAGCGCCCCGAATTTGATCAAATCATCACCGACATTGCCGACTACGTTATGGATTATGAGGTGCAATCAGATGAAGCCTTGCGCACCGCTCATTATTGCCTGCTCGACAGCCTGGCCTGTTCCCTATTGGCCTTACGATTTCCCGAGTGTGTCAAACATTTGGGGCCGGTGGTACCGGGCGCCACCTTAGACGGTGGTGCTAAAATTCCCGGAACATCACACCAGCTGGAACCTGTTCAAGCGGCTTTTAACATCGGCACTTTAATCAGATGGTTGGATTTTAATGACACCTGGCTGGCCGCTGAATGGGGCCACCCTTCGGATAATTTAGGGGCTATTTTAGCGCTGGCGGATTATCTATCACGTCAAAATATCACCAATAACCAGTCACCCTTAACAGTACACGATGTTTTAATTGCCATGATCAAAGCCCACGAAATTCAAGGTGTACTGGCATTAGAGAATTCCTTTAATCGGGTTGGTATTGACCATGTTATTTTGGTGCGAATTGCTTCAACCGCGGTGGCTGCTCAGATGTTGGGCTGTAACCGTGAAGAAATTCGTAATGCCGTCTCAAATGCCTGGATTGATGGTGGTGCTTTACGCACTTATCGCCACGCCCCCAACACCGGCTCACGTAAATCATGGGCTGCCGGTGATGCCTGCCGCCGTGCGGTACAACTGGCTTTGATGGCGAAAACCGGTGAAATGGGCTACCCATCGGCTTTATCGGCCAAAACCTGGGGCTTTTATGATGTCTTATTTAACGGCAAGCCGTTTACGTTACAACGGCCGTATGGTTCTTATGTGATGGAAAATATCCTGTTTAAATTATCCTTTCCGGCGGAATTTCATGCCCAGACCGCCGTGGAATGTGCCATGACTTTACATGACAGTGTTAAAGACAGACTGGATGACATCGAACGGATAGCCATTGAAACCCAGGAAGCCGGGGTGCGTATTATCGACAAAACCGGACGTCTGGATAATCCGGCAGACCGTGACCATTGTTTACAATATATGGTGGCTGTGCCATTGGCCTTTGGTCGATTGACCGCCGAGGACTATGAAGACGATGTGGCCCAATTACCGATTATTGATGAGTTACGCGATAAAATGACGGTCGAAGAGAATCCGCAATTTACCCAAGATTATTTTGACCCTGAAAAACGCGCCATTGGCAACAGTATTCAGATTTTCTTTAAGGATGGCAGTCATACGGATAAAATTTCGGTGGATTACCCCATTGGTCATCGCAATCGCCGTGATGAAGGTATTCCGGTGTTAATCGACAAGTTCGAACGGGCTTTGGAAGGTCATTATGCCAGCAAGCAAATGGCTGATATTAAAGCGGCAGTAAAAGACCAGGATAAATCGTCTGCCATGTCTGTGAACGCCTTTATGGATTTGTGGCATCACTAAAATTGATTGACCTGACTGACCGAGTCATGGACAATTGTTGGCTCGGTCAGTCATTTTAAATAATTGTTTTACTCATATTGTTAAACAATTTATCAGCATGACTTGTAAACTAAACGCATGTAGTCAGCTCGTCTATCGAGTGGACTTTTTCAAACGGATATAAGTACACCACCGCATGAATTTAACCATTGAAAATATATTACTGGTCGGTTCCTTACTGTTGTTCATCAGTATTATTGCCGGTAAAACCTCTTATCGGTTTGGCGTTCCCACATTACTCTTGTTCTTAGGTATCGGCATGCTGGCCGGCTCTGAAGGTGTTGGTGGTATTCATTTTGATGACCCTAAAATCGCACAATTTATTGGTATTGTGTCGCTTAACTTTATTCTTTTCTCCGGCGGGCTGAGTACGCAGTGGTCAACCGTTAAACCTATACTCCGTGAAGGTTTGGTTCTGTCCACTGCGGGGGTTTTATTAACCGCTGTTTCACTGGGGTATTTTGTCTGGCTGGTTACGGACTTCACTATTTATGAAAGTATGTTGCTGGGTTCGATTGTGTCATCCACGGATGCGGCGGCTGTTTTTTCAATCTTACGTTCGAATAATTTGGCATTGCGAAAAAATCTACGCCCCACATTAGAGTTAGAAAGCGGCAGTAATGATCCCATGGCCTATGTATTAACCATCGCCTTTTTAACGCTGGTTATTCATCAGGATCAGAACATTGCCTCAATCATACCCATGTTCCTACAGCAAATGATTTTAGGCGGGGTTTTCGGGTTTGTGTTTGGAAAACTGAGTAAAAAACTGATTAACCGCATTAAACTTGGATTTGAAGGCCTTTATCCGGTGCTGGTGATTGCCATCATGTTTATTATTTTTTCCACCACCGATTTTTTTGGCGGCAACGGCTTTTTAGCCATTTATATCAGTGCGGTTTATTTGGGCAATCAGGATTTAATTCATAAAAACACCATTTTACAAATGTATGATGGACTGGCCTGGCTGATGCAAATTGTCTTGTTCTTAACGCTGGGTCTGCTGGTGTTTCCTTCCCATATTGTGCCGGTGATTGGTGTTGGTCTGATTATTTCTTTGTTTTTAATCATTGTGGCGCGACCCATCAGTGTCTTTATCAGCTTGATGTTTTTCAAAATGCGATTACGAAGACGTCTTTATATTTCATGGGCGGGCTTACGGGGTGCGGTACCGATTGTGTTCGCCACTTATCCATTACTGGCCGGCATAGATAAAGCCGACATGATTTTTAATATTGTGTTTTTTATTTCGGTCACTTCAGTGTTAATCCAGGGGACAACCTTAACACTCGTGGCCAAATGGCTCAATGTCGGTTCAGTCGAACAATCATCCGCCTTTGATGAACTTGAGCAGTGGCAACCTGATAAAGCAAAATCCCTCCTTAAAGAAATCACCATTGAACCTGATTTTTATGCCGTCAACAAGCAAATTGTGGATTTAAGTTTCCCACAAAATGCCCACATCACCATGATTATACGAGATAATCAATATATGACCCCCACCGGCTTTACGGTCATTTCAGTGAATGACACCTTAGTGGTTATTGCAGACAATGAAGAAGATTTGGTTCAAGCCGAAAATTGTTTACGTCATCCTGTCAATTAAACGGTCTGTTATTTTGTGGGATTGTTCGTTTTCTCCGTATAGGGTTCAACGTGTATCGACGTGTCCACAATATTAAACCGCGCACAGATATGATCTTCAACCCGATGCGCCAAATCATGTGATTCCACGGTGGGCATGTCCGCATCCACCGCAATGCGCATATCCACGGCTTTTTTGGAGCCGATCCAACGCGAACGCACCTGACGCACTTCTTTAACACCCGGCACTTCCGCCACCGCTTTGGTTAATTCATCCGGATCAATGGCATATCCATCCACCAGTATAGGAAATACTTTCTGATATAAACCATAAGCAAAATACAGCACCATCCCTGCCACCCCAATACCGGCCAATTTATCAATCCACCACCAGCCTAAGGTCGATAACTGCCAACTGACAATCACCATCACGGTGGTCAAAACATCCACCAGGGTGTGTTGTGCATCGGCCATCAGAATATCAGAATCCAGTTTTTTGGCCCAATACCGCTCCCAGATGGTCACGGTTATATTTAACAATAAAACGATGCCCATAAGTGCCAAAGCCCAGGGTTCGGTAATCGGCATTTTAGTTTCTGCACTGAAGGCCCGAATAATCAGTTCCACCGCCAGCACCACCAATAAAGAGGCCAATGCGAACACCGCAATGGTTTCAAATTTACGGTGTCCGTAGGGATGATCATAATCCGGCGGCTTACTGGCCACCCGCATCACCAGCCAAATCACCACATTGTTCATCACATCAGTCAGCGAATGCACCGCATCACTTAAAATCGCCAGTGACCCGGTGGCAAAACCCACCACCGTTTTCAGTATCAAAACGATAAAATTATAAATACCTTCAATGGTAATAATCTGCTGAACTTTTTTATCTTTATCCATGGTTTGACTGACAATATGGTTTTGCTATTGTAACGCATAATCATGATGTCTTTTACTTGATATCTCTAAACGGATGATCCGATTAAGTTATATTGAATCCGTTGCCTTTCCCAGTTTTGCATGCCTCTGTGGTGAACTTATCAATGATGACCACAGAGACACAGAGAACACAGAGGGCTTTTATAAGAATTTCTCTGTAAAAACGCCCGTATTGGCTTAATGTCAGTGCAGATTTAACACCTCGTTGCGACGTGCTCAGTCTCGACCCGGGCACCCATCTATCCAAGTGGATTAATTGATCATTCTATGGAATTTTTGAACAACGTATTTATCTTTATGAATGGCTTGGTTTTTATTTGCTGCCGAAACCTCGCCTAAAGAGTAATAGATTCATCGTGCGCAAGAAGGAAACGATAACAATTGGATTGTCGGATCAAGTCAGACAATATCGCGAGACAGAGGGTTTAAAAATAAACAAATTAGATGTTTGTAGCAGCTTTATTCGCGAGCTTTTATTGTTTTATTCAGTTAAGCTCAATTCCTTCAATACAATCTGAAATTCACCGGTTTGTTGTTTTCCAATCAGAAGTCCATATTCAGTTACATGATTCAATTGAAGCGGTGGCTTTTGAATGGGGCGGCCACGATATCTGGTTGAAAATGCATGTAATGGCATATGTATCGTACAGATTTTATCCGCCTGAGTTTCGAAATCAAACACATACGCAGAGCCATCATGATTATCCACAGTCAATAAGTGAAACTGATACTGCTTGCCATCGCCCTGAACTTTAATTCGAACAGCATTCGACTCTTTTGAAGTTGTTTGATTTAACCAAGGCCATTGACCTCGCATGGAAGCAAAACCACCGTTATTTGCAAGAGACACCTCACCCCTAAAATGAATATTCTGGTTGGAAATCTGTACGCGACAGTGAGAGCAGCCACCCATCACAGTGTCATTGATGATTTTGATGTGATGAGGTAAGGGGGTGGCGCCTTTTAACATGAAATTTATTATTAATAAAATGTTTATTGTGATGATGCAATGGTGAAAAAACTGTGAACAAAATTGACCTGGCTGCTCACATATTGTCAACAGTATGTTGAATACAATTGATTTCGAAATCGTAGAAATCGATTTCTTTTTCTAACTTACAGAGGCTTATTATGAATTTATTTAAAACAACCTTATTAACTTTAGTCACATTGGCATTTATGACAACCACGGCGGTTGCTGGAGGTAATTACAACAAAAACAAAAAAGACATTGTCGATACCGCAGTAGCGGCCGGCAGCTTTAACACCTTAGCCACCGCGCTCAAGGCAGCCGGTTTAGTCGATACCCTGAAAGGCGATGGCCCTTTTACCGTCTTTGCACCCACCGATGAAGCGTTTGCCCAATTACCGGAAGGTACGCTCGATAATCTGCTCAAGCCTGAAAACAAAAGCAAATTAACCGCTATTTTGACCTATCACGTTGTTTCAGGCAAAGTCTATGCCAAAGACGTGGTTGAATTGTCTTCAGCCACCACCGTTGAAGGGAGTGACATTGCTATTGAAGTTAAAGACGGCCAGGTGATTATAGATGGTAACAGCACTGTTATTAAAACCGACATCAAAGCCAGCAATGGTGTTATTCATGTCATTGACCAGGTTTTAATGCCCTAAAACAGCGACATTGACCCACATAAAAAACCCGCGATATTCGCGGGTTTTTTTATATTACCCAATAGGCGTGACCCATTCAAACCTATCGGGCTGTTTACCGTGCTGAATAGCCGTAAGCTGTTCACGAAATGCCAGGGTTTGTTGGCCAACTTCACCCTGACCCACTGCATGGGTTTTATTGTTATGTATAAAATGACCCACCGGCGAAATAACTGCGGCGGTGCCGGATAAAAAAGCTTCACTGTGTGGCAACCAGCTGAGGAGTTCTTTCACAGAGAAATCACACTCATTGACTTCATAGCCCTGTTTATGCGCCAGTTGTATAATTGAATCGCGGGTGATGCCGGGCAAAATGGAACCGTCCAGTTTTTTGGTGATCAGGGTTTTGTCTTTGAGCACAAAGAAATTGGCCGCACCGGTTTCCTGGACATTACCTTGTGGGCAATACAGGACCTGATCGGCACCGTATTGTTCACGGGCGCGGGTCACAGAAGACAACGCCGCGGCATAGTTACCACCGGTTTTGACTTGCCCAAATGTTGGTGTTGAGCGCATATTGATTTCATCGATGAGTAATTTCAACGGCCGTATACCACCACTGAAATAATCGCCCACCGGTGAGGTCATGATGTATAAATAGGCTTCTTTAGAGGCTTTACCGGCGGCACCGATGTTATCTTCAGTGCCGATGAGGGTTGGCCGAATGTACAATGATTTGGGTAATTCTGGAATTTCAGATTCCACCGCCGACACCGCTTGTTGAATCATATCATCCAGCATGGACTCATCCGGTACCGGCAAGCATAAGGCTTTGGCACTGGCCCGCAAACGTTTGATATTATCATTATACCGAAACAGACGAATACCGCCATCAGCCCAACGATAGGCTTTTAAGCCCTCGAAGCAGGTACTGGCATAATGCAAAACATGAGACGCCGGGGTCAGGTTAAAATCAGTCAGTGGCCGGATATCCGGTGTTTGCCATTGACCATCGGCATAGCGGCTGAATGCCATTAATGAAGTAAAATTTTGACCAAAACCCATTGCATTGTCCCATGATTCAAAAAGGACGTTATTTTATCGCAAATAAGCTCAGGTTGCTGTGGGCTTATTAAACCATTTGCCGAATCCGTTGCATCACTTTTCGGCCAATCACCAGACGTCCGTATAACAGGGCAATACCTGCCAACACCAACCACAATATCAAACCGCCATAGAGTACGGTACTGACAGGCACACTAAACTGTAAATTGAACCATTCAGTAACCATAAAGTAACTGACAACCACCGCCAACAGTGTGCCCACCAAACTGGCCAACAAACCCAATACAGACAGTTCAATCACATTGATGGCGTATAAATGACGGGTTCGCATACCCAATAGCCGAAAATACGCACTGTCCTGTAAACGATCCTGGGAAGTGGATAATAACGAGGTTAACAACACCATAAAACCGGCCACCACCGCCAGGCCGGTGAATAAAGTCACCAACTGACTGAGCTGACCGACAAAGGATTTAATCTGTCGGGCAATGGCGGCACCATCTAAAGTGGTGATACCGGGAAAGGTTTGGGCGATTTGGGTTTGCAATTCCACCACCCGCTGATCAGCCACCCGGGTGGTGGCAAATTGGATTTGCGGCGCTTTGGCCAGCACCACCGGCGGGAATATAAAATAAAAGAACGGATTGGGGCCGCGTTCATAGCGGGCACGCACGCTGCTGATGCGTCCGGTTAAATCGATTCCCTGAATGTTAAAGGTGATGTCATCGCCAATATCCACTTGCAGGTAGTCAGCGATACTGGCCAAAATCGACAGTGGCACCACGGAATCATCCTGCCAGTCAGTGAATAACTGTTGCTTAGCGCGGCTGTCTTTCAGGAATTCGGTATCCAGAAGCCCATCGGCATAACTGAGGTTAAACACCCGGGTGATATCATCATAAGTCCCTAATTGTTCTTTTAACGTTTCGGCAGCAACACCATTAACGGTTTTAATCCGCGCACGCACCACCGGATAATAGGTTACCGGCGCATCGATCATCTCGTTAAGCTGCGTATGCTGATCCGACTGCACATCCAGTAAGAACATGTTCGGAGCATCTTCGGGATAGGTGCTGATCAGTTGTCGGTCAATGCTGTGGTTTAATAAAGCCACCAGCATCATGACCATCACGGCCAGCGATAAGGTGGTGAAAAACAACACCGAATGATTGCCCTTTCGGAAGATATTCTGAATCGCCAGACTGCCAAGCCAATGTTTAATCCAACGATGGTTAACCAACCACTTCAGGGCTTTGAGCAGCGCCAGGCTTAATAGCCAAAAAACCAACAGCACCCCGATTAAGCCACCGGTCACCTGCAGGGCACGCCAGAGCGAATTCAGTTCTAAGACCATTAAACCGAATACTGTCAATACCACAGTTGCCAGCCAACCCCAGGCGCGGCTTTGCCGGTTGCGGGGTATCTTCTGCTGCTGTAACACCGCCACCGGTTTGACCAGTGCCAGTAAACGCAGGCTTTGATAACTCACCAACAAGGTCATTAACACTGCAATGACGGTGATTTTAATAACACTTTGCCAGGCAATCTGCACCGCAATATCAGCGGGTAAAAATTGACTAAAATAACCCTGAGAAAACCACAAAAATAAAACACTCAAGGCGTAAGCGACGGCTGCTGACAATACGGCCATGAGTATAAACAGCCGGTAATAAGATTGCTTCATCGGTCGCATCTGTTCACCCAAAGCCCGGCGAATCGCATTGCTGTTCTGTTGGCGTCGGATAAATGCCTTCATCACACTGAATAAACCGACTCCGGACAACACCACAACCGCCACCACCAACAGTTTTAAAAAGACCAGGAAATTGGCCGAGACATTCGATAAGGCGGTATCAGATTCTGCAGCTGTCTGTAGATTGATTTCTTGCTCACCGATTAAATTCTGTAAGTCATTTTTCCATGGACCGATTTGATTAGGGGGCACGGCTATTTCGATGCGATACCTAACCCGGCTTCGCTGACCCATCAGCTCAGTTTGGGGTAAATCATCGGCATGCATAAGCACCCGGGCGCCAAAACCAAAGGCAGTGAGCGGCCGATCCGGTTCAGCCGTTAATTCATCAGCAATCACAAATGTTGCCTCGCCCAGTTGCACACGATCGCCCACCGATAAATCTAAACCACTGAGCACCTGTGCCTCCACCGCCACCATACCGGGTTGTACGGTCTGCCACAAATCCTGTCCGGAAGCCACCGAAGCTTCACCGTACAGAGGATAGTTCGGGGTGACAGCCTTTATGCGCGCCAATATGGATTGCTCATTGCCGTACAGCATGGCATTAAACTGGTAATCATAAACCACGTTCTGATTGGGTAATTCAGCCACTTTTTGTTGAATATTTTCCGGCCACGGCAAACCGGATGTCATGACCAAATCACCACCCACCATCGCCAACTGATTGCTGTCGATGTAATCATCCACAGACTGTTGCAGAGAGTCCAGGGTCAAATAAGCCGCCAGTGAAACCCATAAACTTAAGCCAAACAACAGTGGATAAACAGGGCTGCCAAACCAGGCGCGATTCAGCATTTTACGGCTTAATGCGGCACTCATACAGTGTGTCCATCAACGATAGTAATCACCCGGTCGGCGCGATCCGCCACCGCCTGATCATGGGTCACAACAACCAGGGCACTGTCGTAGCTTTGCTGTAAATTAATCAGTAAATCCATCACTTGTGCGGCATTTTTCTGGTCTAAATTACCGGTGGGCTCATCGGCAAAAACAATGCTGGGTTTTGACACCAGTGCTCTGGCCAAAGCCGTGCGTTGTTTTTCACCGCCGGATAACTGATGCGGTAAACTGTCGCGGCGGTGATTTAAATCCACCGCCTGTAATAATTCTTCCACCCTGGCATCATCGGGCTGACCTGCAATCTGCAGCGGAAAGGCCACATTTTCAGCCACGGTTAAAGTCGGAATCAAATGAAATGACTGAAACACAAACCCCATATCTCGCTGTCGCTTTAAGGCCAGCTGTTCTTCATCCAACGCGGTTAAATCATCCCGGTTTAACAGCACCCGTCCACTATCCGGATAATCAAGCCCTGCCAACAGACTCAATAAGGTGGATTTACCGGAACCGGATTTGCCCATAATGGCGACAAATTCACCGGCTTTGACCTGTAAGGACATGTCTTTAATCACCGATATACCGGTTTGTTCGATTTGAAAAGATTTGCTTAAATGCTCGGCCTGTAATACCGCAGATGGTGTATTGTTCATGGTTTATTGTTTTCCAGGTAATCTAAGACAGCGGGTAAGATAGTGTCATTGACGATGCGTTGGTAACCGGCTTGATTCGGGTGAATGCCATCTGCCTGGTTATAATCGGGCTGACCGGCCACACCGGCCAAAAAGAAAGGAATAAATGGTATATTTAAGTCTTCGGCAATCCGCGGGTAGATATCTTTAAAACCACGGACATAGTCTCTGCCCAGATTATCATAAATCTGCATGCCGGCCAGAATCACGTCGCTGTTATTTTTTTGCAGTGTTTTAATGATGGTGCGGATGTTGTGTTCTGTGATGGCTAAATCCAAACCGCGCATGGCATCATTGGCGCCGATATTTAAGATGGTCAAATCCGGTTTTAACTGCATCACCCAATCCAGCCGATTGACAAGACCGGTGCTGGTTTCACCACTTAATCCGGCATTCACTACTTGAATATCTGTAAATCCTGCTGCGTGTAATTGCCGTTGCAAAATGGCGGGATAGTTATGGTCTTCATCAACCCCCAAACCCTCGGTCAGAGAGTCGCCCAAAGCCATAATCACATAATCACTTTGGGTAGTCTGGTTTGTTGTATTTTGGATTTTATCCGGTGGCGTTGATTCCTGGCAAGCCATTAAACCCATCACCAGGATGAACCACAGTCCGTATTTTATTTTAGTCATAAGTGCTATGTGGCGACGTTTTGCGTTTTAACAAGAATGTTCTATTATCTTTATGTGGCGTTAATGATTTGTCAATGTTGACGTTTTTTTGCCGTCTAACCGTTACAATAGGTGCTTTTAAATATTGACTGAACCATGGCATATAAAAGTCCGCATTATAAACACGGGGCACCACGGAAAACAGGCGTTTTACTGGTCAATCTGGGCACCCCTGAAGCCCCCACCAAAGCCGCCTTAAAAAGCTATTTAAGAACCTTTTTATCCGATCCGCGGGTGGTTGAGTTTAAAGTGCCGCGCTGGTTGTGGTTGTTGATTTTAAATGCCATCATTCTCAATATCCGACCAAAGAAATCGGCCGAAGCCTATGCCGGTATCTGGGATGAACTGGGCGAAAACACCGGCTCGCCATTAATGCACATCAGCCAGTTGCAGCAGCAGGCTTTACAACAAGCCTTAGACGATGAGTATGTGGTTGAACTGGCGATGCGTTATGGCGAACCGGGCATCCAAGCCGGTCTTGACAGCCTGCAACAACAAGGCGCCCAATCGGTGATTGTTTTGCCTCTGTACCCACAATATTCAGCCACCACAACGGCGTCTATTTTTGATGCCGTGTCAACGGTATACCAAAAACGCCGCTGGTTACCGGATATTCGTTTTATCAGTCATTATCATGACCACGACTTGTATATCGACGCCCTGGCGAAAAGTGTTGTTGAGCACCAGCAACACCATGGCAAACAGTTTTTACTGATGTCTTTTCACGGCATCCCGCAACGTTATTTGCACAACGGCGACCCTTATCATTGCGAGTGCCATAAAACCGGTCGTCTGCTGGCCGAACGCCTGGGTTTAAAAGAGGATGAATACCTGGTGAGTTTTCAGTCTATTTTCGGCCGTGAGCCCTGGCTGCAACCATACACCGATGCCACTTTGAAAAGTCTGCCTGAAAAGGGCATCAAAGCTGTCCAGGTCATTTGTCCGGGGTTTGCTGCCGATTGTTTAGAAACTTTAGAAGAAATTGCTGAAGAAAACCGGGACTATTTTATCGCAGCCGGTGGCGACAGTTTCAGCTATATTCCGGCTTTAAATGACCGCCCGGCGCACATCCGCTTGTTGACAGAACTCGTCAAACTGCACAGCCGGGGATTGGATTCTCCTGAAACCGGCTTTAATGAGGACACGGCCAGACGCTATGAACAGCATCCATATAACCGGGACAATTAAACCATGTTCAGAAAATCGGTTTCATTTTTTATCTTAGTGGCCTTATTTTGGGTGTTGCTGTGGGTCTATATCCCCGATGCCACACCCGGCCAACTGAGTTTTACCGACTTTATGCGGGGATTATTATTGCTGTTTTCACTAACCGCTTTTATGTTTGCCCTTTTGATGCTGTTTATTCGCTATTTCGGTGTGGATATGATGGCGCGTTGGGTTCCTCATGCAGGCGTGGTCTGGTGGCTGGGTCAACACGCTTACCGGTTCAGCCAACCGAAAGTCACCTTACACATCAGTTACATCGGTCAACAGGACGCCGTGCAAGTCCGGGTTAAACACAATAAACAACAATTCAAAACCTCAATGGCTGCCCAAACGACAGAAAACATCACCATCGGCATTCTTAAAACCAACCCATCCATAATCATTGATTACGGTGATAAAAAAACACAACCACAAACACTGAATATTAAACACCTGGTCAAACGCCTGGGTAAAAATATGGTTTTTGAGGTGAGTGTTGACGATTATGGACTAAGCTATCATCAACAGCAAAAAGAGTTACCCGCCAACGCGGAATAAGCTATTTTTTGGCCAGGACTTTTTGGATCGACGGTGCATTGAGTGCCTGTTGGATAAATTGCCGGTTAATACGGACACTGAATTGCTCGCCGATTTCAAGGTTGGTTTGTTTGCCCTGGTGACGGTAGTGAACATAGAGTCTGGTTTGACCCGGAGCAAATTGGCCACATAAATCGGTCAGATCATCGATTAAACGATGGCTGTTTTTATAAGACACCAAACAAATGTGGTTACAGTACATGGCCAGGGCCTGATCGAGCGTTAACAGCTCATTCACCGACACCACAAAGACCTCATTATCGCCATCGCCATGGCGGTTTTTGAAAGTTTTCAGACCGGCTTCACCGCTGACCATCACCACTTCATGTTGCGCTAAATGTGCTTCATATTCAGCGTACAGCTGTGGGGATAAGGTGAAATCAAAATCACCACTGTGGTCATTCAAGAGCAGCTTCATTTTCTGATTAAAACCGGGGCGTACGCCGGCCACCATACCCAACACCCGAAAATCCCGGGGTTTTTCACTGTTAATTTTCATCTGATGAAAATGACCCAGTGGAAAGCTCAGCACATGCTGTAAGCATTCACGGATTTCATCCATGGGATGACCACTCAGGAAAAAGCCGAGCACGGCCTTTTCTGCCAATAACCTGTCCAGCGGGATTTCTTTTTGTGCCGGTGGCAATTTAATCTCCGCATAGGTTGCGTTATTCTGGCCGCCGCCAAATAAATCAAATTGCCCTGACTGTTTGTCTTTGTTTTGTTGCTCAGAGGCTTTAATCACTTGTTCCATTCCAGCCAGTAATTGACTGCGGTTGTCATGTAATTGATCAAACGCTCCGGCTTTTATCAGCGCTTCTAAACTGCGTTTATTCACTTTGCTTAAGTTGACGCGACCACATAAATGGCTGAAAGATATAAATTCACCGTCCTGCTCACGGGCCTGTACAATATCCTCAATGGCCCCCTCGCCGACCCCTTTGATGGCGCCCAGACCATACTGGATGGCACCGTCAACGGCTTTGAACCGATAAAATGAGCGGTTCACATCCGGCTGATTAACCTGAATACCCATGGCCCGGATATCATACAATTGCTTGGCAATTTTATCGGTGTTATTCAGGTCCGCTGATAATACCGCTGCCATAAAATGCACCGGATAATGGGCTTTTAAATAAGCAGTCTGATAGGCCACCAGGGCATAAGCCGCTGAGTGAGATTTATTAAAACCATAACCGGCAAATGTTTCAATCTGCGAGAAAATATGGGCTGCCAGGGCTTCATCCACACCACGTGCCACCGCACCATCGATAAAGACCTGCTTTTGTTGTTCCATCACTTCAACAATTTTCTTGCCCATGGCTTTACGCAAAATATCCGCGCCACCCAACGTGAATCCAGCCAGCACCTGGGCAATTTGCATTACCTGCTCCTGGTACAAAATCACACCGTATGTGGGTTCAAGTATTTCGGTGAGGTCTTCGTGCATATAGTTAGGCTGCTCCAGACCATGCTTACATTTGACAAAAGTATCAACCATACCTGAATCCAATGGTCCGGGACGATATAAAGCCACCAGGGCAATGATGTCTTCAAAACTGTCCGGTTTTAAGCGGCCAATCAAAGATTGCATCCCCGGCGACTCCAACTGAAACACCGAGGTGGTGTTGCCGGTGCGCATCAAACGGAACGTTTTGGCATCGTCAAGCGGTATTTTTTCAATGTCCAGTTGTTTTCCGGTATCGGCGACAATGGCCTGCACCGCCCAGTCAATAATGGTGAGTGTTCGCAAACCCAAAAAATCAAATTTAACCAGACCGATACTTTCCACATCGTCTTTATCAAACTGGCTGACCACACTTTGCGATTGTTGCTCAATGTAAATCGGGCAAAAATCACTGATGGCACTGGGCGCAATAACCACACCACCGGCGTGTTTACCGACATTCCGCTTTAGACCTTCTAATTTATAGGATAAATCAATGATTTCTCTGGCCTCATCGTCATCTTCGTACAAGGCCTTCAAGTCCGGCGCAGCCGTCATGGCTTTGCTCAGTGTCATGCCTAAATCATTGGGAATTAACTTAGCGATACCGTCCGTCACCGGATAGGGATAACCCAGTACCCGACCGGCATCACGCACCACAGCTTTGGCGTTCATAGAGCCAAAGGTAATAATCTGACTGACTTTTTCATGGCCGTATTTATCCGCCACATAAGCAATCACTTCATCACGCCGGTCCATGCAGAAATCAACATCAAAATCCGGCATGGATATACGTTCGGGGTTCAAAAACCGTTCAAACAGTAATTCATAGGTTAACGGGTCGAGCGCGGTAATCTTAAGCATATAAGCAACCAGCGAGCCGGCACCGGAACCACGGCCCGGTCCCACCGGAATCCGGTTATCTTTTGACCAGCGGATAAAGTCCGATACAATCAAAAAGTAGCCCGGAAAGCCCATGTCTAAAATAACTTTAATTTCTAACTCAAGGCGCTCTTTGTAATCCTCATCACTGTAATTGGGGTCACGCAGATCGGACTGTAAAAACTTTGCCAATTCAGTACGGCATAATTGTGCAAAATAGCTGTCAATGGTTTCACCCTCAGGAATCGGAAAATCCGGCAGGTAATAATCTTCACCCTCAAAATCAAAGTTACAACGCTGTGCGATGTAATAAGCGTTTTCCAGCAAACTGGGATGGTCCGCAAACAATTGCGCCATCTGTTCCGGGGTCTTTAAATATTGTTGCTCAGTATAATTATGGGGCCGATTTTTATCGGCCACGATATGACCGCTGTTGATACATACCCGCGCTTCGTGGGCTTCAAAATCTTCAGGGTGTAAAAAGCGACAACGCCCGGTGGCCACCAACGGTATGTTTTGATGGGCCGCCATATATAATGCGGCATCATGACAAGCAGACTCTCCGCTGCGCTCAATGTTAGATAATGCCACATAAAAGCGATTGCCCCATACCGACCGCCAATCCAACATGATTTCCAAAGCCGCTTCTAATTGTCTTTGCTGAATTAGGCAGCCCAGGTCGCTGACCATTGAATCCGCCAATAAGATTAATCCCTCGGAATGTGACTGCAAAAAAGCCTTTTCCACATACACCTGTCCACGGTCATCACTGTGCCGTTGGGCCTGGGAAATGATGCGGCTTAAATTCAGATAGCCTTTGCGGTTCTGGCATAATAAAGTCACTTCAAAGGTGCCGATGTCCAGGGCCGCATCCAGCACCGTCATATCGGCGCCGATAATTGGTTTGACTCTGGCTTTTTTGGCGGCTTTATAAAATTTGAGTGCGGCAAACAGATTATTGGTGTCCGTCAACGCCACCGCCGGCATACCCATCTCGTGTACCGTTTCAACCAACTGCGGAATACGGATGGTTGAATCAATGATGGCGTACTCGCTGTGAACATTGAGATGAACAAACTGAGGACCACTCATAAAAACAGTCCTTGTTGCTGTGCTGCTTTAACCGGTGCAAAGCTGCGTCGGTGAATATCACACGGCCCATGCTGCTGTAAAGCCGCCATATGTGCCCGGGTGGGATACCCTTTGTGCTGATTAAAACCGTACTCTGGAAACTGCCGGTGCGCTTTGACCATAAACGCATCACGGTGGCATTTGGCGATAACAGATGCGGCGGAAATACAGGCCTCTAACCCATCACCACCGACAATGGCCCGACAGGGCAATGTTATTTGGGGCGTTCTGTTACCGTCCACCAACACTTCTTGCGGAGTCTGTTTTAATTGTAAGACAGCTTGCTGCATGCCCCACAGGGTGGCTTGCAAAATATTGCGGGTATCAATGTCTTGCGGTGATACATGCACCACCGACCAGCTTACCGCAGCGGCTTTAATCAGCGGCAACAAAGCCAATCGCTTTTGTTCACTCAGTTTTTTGGAATCATTTAACCCTGCCGGCACGGTTCGTAAAATAACCGCTGCCACTGTCACCGGGCCTGCCAGCGGCCCTCGTCCTGCTTCATCGACACCGGCAATCATAAATCATCCAGAATTTGGCAAACCACCTGAGCCGCCGCATCCGGGGTCGGTGACAGCAGTTGACGGTGCAGTCGTTCAAAATCTGCCCGAACCGATTGGCGTTGTTGACGTTGTAAGCACTGCCGGGTGGTTAACAACAATTGCGCTACGGATAAATCTTTTTGCATCACTTCAGGTACCAAAAAACCGCCATATAAAACATTCGGCAATGAATAATAAGGTAATTGCATTAACTTAAATAAACGCACAATATGATAACTCAAAGCAGCAATTTTGTAAGCCACCACCATCGGTGTTTTACACAACATGGCTTCTAAGGCCACGGTCCCTGAGCCCACCAAAGCAAAATCAGCCGCTTTTAACGCCGCCTGACTGTCTTCAACCCAGTGCACATTCAATCCATGTTGTTGTGCCATGTCAGCCGCCATTTGTTGTTTTTCAGGGCTCACCGCACTGCTGACAATGTGCCAATCCGGCTGTGCCAACTGCTGTGCACATGCGGCAAAATACGGCATCAGGGTTTCAATTTCACGGCGACGACTGCCGGGCATCAGAGCCAGTGTGAAACCGTCCGGATCAAGACCTAATTTTTGCTTGGCCTGACTTTTATCAATCGCAAGCGGTATCTGCTGTGCCAATGGATGACCCACAAAATAGGTGTTGATGGTGGTGTCGGCATACAATGCCGGCTCAAAGGGAAACAGGGTTAATAAATGATCAATAAAGCGGGCCATTTTATGCACCCGTTTAGGACGCCAGGCCCACACCGACGGACTTGCATAATGCACCACCGGTATTCCTTTTGGGTGTAGTTTTTTGGCAATGGCAAAATTAAGTTCCGGGGCATCAATGCCAATGAAAATAGCCGGCGCTTCTTCCAACAAACTGTTAACCAGCCGGTTTTTGGCTTTAATTAAAGCCGGTAAATCAGCCAGTATTTCCACCAGCCCCATAACCTGGAAAGCGGCATTGTCGGCCAATATTTCTACATCCAGTTGGGCCATTTTGTCACCACCGACCGCAATAATCCGCAACTCAGGCCGCAAAGCTTTTATGTGCCGGATTAAGTCAATAGCCAGCAATTCGCCGGAAGCTTCGCCGGCCACCACCGCAATTGTCTGATTTCTTTGTGACATCAGCGAATGATACTGCGTTTTGAGGCTCGGATAAAATCAAGCATCAAACGAACGTCTTTTGAATCAATAGCCAAACCTTCTAACTCAGTTTCAGCGTCGCTTAATTTCATTTCAGATTGGTAGATGGTTTTATATGGTTTTTTAATTGTAACGATGCGTTCTTTGGTAAATCCCCGCCGCTTTAAACCTTCAAAATTAATCGCGCGTGGTTTGGCCGGACTGCCATGCGCCATCACGAAAGGCGGGACATCTTTTTGCATAGCGGTGTCCATGGCGGTAAAGGCATGGGCGCCAATGCGACAGAACTGATGGATTTTGGTGAAACCGCCTAAAATCGCATAATCACCGATATGTACATGACCGGCCAGGGTGGTGCCGTTGGCCATAATGGTGTGGTTACCCACCACACAATCATGAGCGATGTGAACATAGGCCATAATCCAGTTGTCATCACCCACCTCAGTGACATGACGGTCATCCACCGTGCCACGGTTCATGGTGACGTATTCACGAATGGTGTTATGGTTACCAATTTTTAACCGGGTTTGTTCATTGCTGAATTTTTTATCCTGCGGCGCTTCACCCAAACAAGCAAACGGGTACACCACGTTGTGTTCTCCCATTTCTGTGTGGGGACCAATCACCACATGGGATTGAAGCACACAACCTGAACCAATTTTGACATCGGCACCCACCACACAATAGGGGCCGATACTCACATCATCCGCAATCCGGGCGCTGTCATCAATCAGTGCAGTGGGGTGAATCATTTTGATTTCTCAGCACACAATAAATCCGCTTTAGCCACCTGATGGCCGTCAACATGGGCGGTGCATTGATACAACGTCATATTTTTAATCACTTTTTTAATCCGGCATTCAAAAATCAATTGATCCCCGGGCACCACCACCCGGCTAAATTTGGCGTTATCCACTTTCACCAAATAAAATAAGGCATCATCACTGCGACCGGAGCGACTGAGTTGCGTCAACACACCGGAGGCTTGGGCCATGGCTTCAATCACCATCACCCCGGGCATCACCGGATGACCCGGAAAATGACCGGCAAATTGCGGTTCATTGAAACTAATATTTTTAACCGCCTTAATCCATTCACCCGGCTGATAGTCCAACACCCGATCCACCAATAAAAACGGATAACGGTGCGGAATAAGTTCCATGATGCGTTCAACATCAATGGTGTTGGGGCTTGTTTGTTGTTCAGTCATCTGTTGTTCTCTCTATTTTACTAAGTCGCCTGGCGATATCGTCCAGTTGTTTTATTCTGACCGCTGTTTTGCGCCATTGGCTGTTTTCCTGTAAGGGGGCCACTGACCCGTATATACCGGGTTTGCGAATACTTTTAGTCACCAGTGCCATGGCCTGGATGGTGACCCCGTCACAGACCCGGATATGTCCTACCACACCGGCACCGCCACCAATCAGACAATTGGCACCAATTTTGGCTGAACCGGCCACTGCGGCACAACCGGCTATCACGGTGTGCTTACCAATATGGACATTATGACCGATTTGGATTTGATTATCCAAGTGTACATCTTCGGCCAAAACTGTGTCTTCAATGGCACCCCGGTCAATGGTGGTGTTGGCCCCTACACTGCAATCAGCGCCGATAATAACCCGGCCGGTCTGGGGAATTTTAAGCCAACGGTCATGATCGCGGGCTAAACCGAAGCCATCGGCCCCAATCACCACCCCGGGATGCAAGGTGACCCGTTCACCCAGTTGACAATCATGTTCAATCACCACCCCGGACTTGATCACCGTGCCGGCACCAATTCGACATCCTGCGCCAATCGAAACCCGATCACCGATGCGCACTCCGGCCTCAATTGTTACATCCGCACCAATCACACTAAAGGCGCCGATGCTGACATCGTCGGCTAATTCTGCGGTGACATCAATATGGGCCCTGGGATGAATCCCGGTCGGTTGCGCACGGCGTGGCGCCAACAATTCAGCCACTTTGGCAAAGGTCACATAAGGTTGGTCACTGATTAATTTATTGCCACTGTACTTGTCGGAAAATTCAGGCGACAGGATCACCGCAGAAGCGTCTGTTTGGGCTAAGTCAGCCAAATAATGACGGTTGCTTAAAAAGCTGATTTCGCCGGATTGTGCGCCTGACAAAGTGGCCACCCGGTTAATGTCAACCTCACCATCACCTTCGTAAGCCAAATCAAAATGAGATGCCAGTTGTGCCAGTGTGGTCATGGGCGTGCCTATGGTTGTTTGTTATTATACTCCTGGCGTAATTGCGCCAGGATTTCGTCGGTGATGTCTATCCGTTCATTGGCATACAAAATGGCACTGATTAAAATCACATCATAACCGTTGGCTTTGGCATAATCAGCCACCACCCGCTTAATTTCATTCTGCACCTCATCCACCAGTTGGGAGTTGCGAATGGTGATGGCATCTTTTAAATCCTCTTTTGCACGCCGTACCTGACGTTCCAGTATCCGCGCCCGTTCCTGTAGTTTAGCCAGTTCATCAGGGGTCATAAAATTACCCTCTTGACGGATACTGTCTTCTAATACTTGCAAATCCGCTTCCTGCTGCGAAATTTCATTGTTTTGTGCTTCAAATTCTTGGGTCAGAGATTGGTTGGCATCCAGAATTTGCGGTGAGTTGTTAATCAAAACATTCATATCCACGTAACCGATTTTATCGGCGGCATGGGTGGCCGAATGAACCAAAGTCATCAGACATAGTATGAAAAGAAATTGTGTACTCACCTGTTTCATTGATTAAAAAGTATTACCAAAGGTAAATTGTAAGCGTTCCTTACGGTCATATTTATCCGAGTTAAACGGATACGCATAACTGATGACAATCGGCCCCACCGGTGCCTGCCATTTTAGCGCAATACCGGTGGACATTCGCAATTCTCTGGCTTCAAAATCATCATAGGAATCAAACACATTACCGGCATCAAAAAACCAGGCCAATCGTGCGGTGTTAGAATCCTTGGCAAACGGGGTGGGAAATACCACCTCAGCTGAACCGATTACTTTAAACTGACCACCCACCGGATCACCGGGCCGTGAAGTCAGTGGTAAGTGATCGTAGGTTCCGGGCACTTCACCAACCAATGATTTAGGGCCCAGGGTATTGTCATCGTAACCCCGCACTGAATTAACACCGCCGGCAAAGAAATGTTCAAAAAACGGCAAACTGCTGGTATCACCATAGCCTTCACCGTAACCAATTTCACCACGCAAGGATAAGGTTAAATTTTTGGTTAAAGGAAACAAAATATTTTCTTTTAAATTAATTTTATAAAATTCAGCGGTACTGCTGGGCAAACTGGCTTCAAAACCAATCGAATGATAGGCACCGCGGGTCGGATTAAAGAAACGGTTGCGGCTGTCGCGCGCCCATCGGGCGGTGGTTTTATACAAAGTAAAAGCCCTGCGATATTGATAAGGACTTAAAATGGTCTCACCTTCTTCGCCGGTGGCCGGAGGTATTTCACCATCAGAAAAACATTGGTTGGTTAACGGCAGTAAATCATCATCGTTATCCGGTCGTGCGGCCGGTAAACAATAATAGGCATAACCACCTAAATCTAACAGCTCATCAACAATGGCATCCGCTGTTCGACCCTGAGTGGCGCGCAAAGAGACCCGTTCATAGGCAAATGATGTATATAAACGGTCATATTCGGTTAACGGAAATGACATATTGACACCCAAACTGCCATTGCTTGAATTATATTGGGCAATATTGGCTTCACCCTGATCAATGTCAGTGAAGTTTAGACTGTAACCCAGCGAAATGCCATCATCGGTAAAATAAGGGTTCTCATAATACAAATTCAAGCGATTATAATAATCACTGGTGTTAATCGCCACCGACATGGAATTACCGCTGCCTAAAAAGTTGGCCAAAGAAACACTGCCGGATATATTCAGGCCACTGACCTGAGAATACCCCAAACCAAACTGAAACTGCCCGGAATTACGTTCTTTAATTTTAACATTGACATCCACCTGGTCTTCACTGCCGGGCACCCGAGGGGTCTCGATTTCAACTTCTTCCACATAGGGTTTTTGTTGCAAACGTAATTTTGAGCGGTCCACCAGCGCTTGTGAGAACCAGGCACCTTCGAACTGACGCATTTCCCGTCTGAGCACCTCATCTTTGGTTTTAATGTTGCCGATAAAATTAATGCGTCTGACGTAAACCCGTTTGCCCGGCTTCACAAAATAGGTAACATCCACCGTTTTGTCTTCCTCATTAATCTGTGTCACCGGTTCTATTTCAGCAAAGGCATAACCCCGATTAGACAAAACACCTTTGAAATTGTTAACGGAAATTTCGATTAAATTCTGGGCAAAGGTGTTGCCTTCCTGGGTGAACATGTATTTTTTCATGATATCCTTATCATAAATCAGTTCACCGGTGAGCTTTTGTTCACCAAATGTATATTGATCACCTTCCTGAATATTGATGGTAATGAAAATATCTTTTTTGTTGGGACTGATGGTGACCTGTACGGATTCGATCTCGGTGTTCACATAACCACGATCCATATAATAAGACTTTAATTTCTCCAAATCTCCGTTAAGCTTTTCTTTTGAGTATTGATCATCTTGTGAATACCAGGATAACCAGTTAGATGTATCGGATTCGAAATTATCAATGAGTTCTTCATCACTGTAAACCGTGTTACCCACAATTTTTATGTGTTTAATTTTAGCTGATTTTCCTTCATCAATTTTAATCGTAATCATGACCCGGTTACGATCTAAGTTTCTATAGTTGGTATCTACCTTGACATTGTATTTACCCCGAGAAAAAAACTGCTGAACCAACTCATTTTTAACCCGTTCTAATTCTAACTCATTAAAGACTTCACCTTCAGCCAGTCCAATATTTTCCAAGCCGGCTAATAATTCTTCGGTTTTTATACTTTTGTTGCCGGTTATACTGATGGTGGCAATCGCCGGACGTTCTTCAACGGTAATAATCAAAACCTGGCCGTCTTTTGACATTTTAATGTCACTGAAATAACCGGTGGAAAATAAACGCTGAATGCCGCTTCTGACCATTTGTGCATCCACTTCATCACCACGTTCCATGGGTAAGTGCGAGAAAATGGTGCCCTGAGAGATGCGATCTGCGCCGATAATACGAATGTCTTCTACCACAAAGGGTTCAAAAGCAGATACAGCAAAGCTGGCCAAGCACAGCACAAGTAAAATTATTTTTTTCATAGACTATTTATTAGGATAATGTTCTTAAAATATCGTTATATATTGCCAGGGTCATCAAACAAACCAGTAACATCATGCCCACCAATTGGGCCCGGACTTCAAAACGCTCGCTTAACGGCGCACCTTTAATTTTTTCAAACAGTAAAAATAAAATCTGACCGCCATCAAGCATCGGTATCGGCAGTAAATTGATGATACCCAAACTTAAACTGATTAATGCCAAAAAGGACAAATACCAGGAAAATCCACGGGCCGCTGAGTCACCGGCCACTTGCGCAATGGTAATCGGTCCGGATAAATTTTCTAATGAAGCTTTACCTTGCAACAGTTTACCTATCATCTCGAGGGATTTGCCAGTTATTTTCAGCATTTCTTGCCAAGCCATGGGAAGCGCCTGCACAGGACCATAAGATAATTCATAGTATAAACTCTTGGCATAATCCCGTACTTGTTGATCCGGTTGCACCGGCCGAATACCAATCACCTGACGTTGAGGATTATCCGGATCCGCAGCAAATTGTGGAATAACCGCTTGCATTGGCTGACCATTACGCTGGTAGCTCAAACGAATGGGCGGGGTGGCCTGAGCAATTTTCTCACTCAAGGCATACCAGTCCTTAATCGGTACACCGTTAATGGCTGTGATATGGTCGCCGGATTGCAATCCGGCTTGGGCTGCGGGCAAATCCGGTGATAAGTCACCCATAACCGCAGGCAGCGGCATCCGCCAGGGCTGTAAACCAATGGCCGCCATCATTTTCGATTCTTTGATACCGTCGGGTAATTGTGATAAGGGCAAAGTTCTTTCGCGTACACTGCCTGTGGCTGTTTTTACCGTAATCTGTATGTCACGCTGGTCCAAACCGGCAGTGATTAAATACATAGATACATCCGACCAGGTATTGACCGGTTGCCCATCCACTTCAATCAATTGGTCTTGAGCAGAAAATCCCGCTTCAGCCATGAGTTTGAGCGGTTCACCCAAGGTGGGTTTAATTTCCGGCTTACCCACCACAAACATCATCCAATACAAGATAAATGCTAAAATAAAATTAAACGCAGGACCGGCAAACATAATGAGAAATTTTTGCCAGGCGGGTTTGTAATTATAGGTTTGGTTTTTGTCGGCTTCACTGACTTCACAGTCCCGTTCGTCCAACAATTTAACATAACCGCCCAGGGGAATCGGTGCCACGGCAATTTCTGTTCCGTGGCGGTCAAAACGAGACCACATGGGCTTGCCAAAACCAACACTAAACCGCAGGACTTTAACACCAAACAAACGCGCCAGCAGAAAGTGACCCAGTTCATGAAATGTCACCAAAACGCCGAGGGTAATAATGAGCCAAAATATACTTGTTAACACCGTGATCATATGATTATCCCAGGCGCTGAATTAAGTCCCGCGTATGGCGGCGGATCATTTGATCTAATTCAATCAGTTGTGACACAGATTCAACTTCTTCAATGTGCATAGAATGCAGCATTCTATCATTGATATCGGAAATTTTCGTAAAGGGAATCTCATCCTTTAAAAAGGCGTCCACCGCCACTTCATTAGCGGCATTTAATATAGCCGGTGCCGTGGCACCCATTTCAATGGCTTGACGTGCCAATGCCAGGTTTGGAAATTTTTTCACATCCGCCGCATTAAACTGTAATGCGCCAATTTTTGCCAAATCCAAAAAGTCGGCTTGGTTATGTAAGCGCTGGCCTAAACCCAAGCCGTGAGAAATCGGAATTTGCATATTCGGCATGCCTAACTGCGCCAACACTGAACCATCGACAAAGTTAACCATTGAATGAATAATACTTTGCGGATGAATAAGCACATGAATGTCTTCAACCGGCATGTTAAACAACCAATGGGCTTCAATCACTTCCAGGCCTTTGTTCATCAAGGTGGCTGAATCAACAGAAATTTTCGCGCCCATATCCCATTGCGGATGGGCCACGGCCTGGGCCGGCGTAATGGATGAAAATTCTGCCGCCGGTGTGTTCCAAAAAGGTCCGCCTGAGGCAGTTAAGGTTAAATGGGCCACTGAATCAGGTCTTTGACCGGTGCGGTATGATTCCGGTAGACATTGATAAATGGCATTGTGCTCACTGTCCAAAGGTATAATTTGGGCCCCGGTTTTCTCAGCCAGCGGCATCACCAAAGCCCCGGCCGTGACAATCGACTCCTTATTGGCCAGTAACACGGTTTGGCCGGATTGCACCGCGGCCATCACGGATTCCATGCCGGCATTACCGACAATACCGGCCACCACCAGATCGATGTCGGTATCTTGCACCGCCTCATTCAGGGCCTTTGAACCGTAATGTATGCTTGTATCACTATGGCTGCAGGATTTAACCACCTTTTGATAGGCACCCTCATCAGTAATAATAACCCGCCTGGGAGTAAACTCATCAATCAGTGATACAATTTTTTCACTGTTACGATGTGCCGTTAGGGTGTGAATGTTAAATTTGTCCCGATGACAACGAATGACCGCAAGGGTCGAGTCACCAATGGATCCAGTTGCGCCCAATATGGCCACCTGCTTCATAACACACCCAACAGAATTAAATAAGCCGGAGCCGCAATAATCATACTGTCAAATCGATCCAGCACACCACCATGACCGGGCAATATACGTGAACTGTCTTTGACATCGGCCTGACGTTTGCCGAGACTGGCGGCCAAATCACCCACCACAGAAAGCAAAGCCACCAACATCATCATCGGCACCAGCTTTAAAGCACTTAAATCAAATATCGCAGCCAAAACAACCGCATAGACTGCCACCACGATCTGGGCACCGATAACCCCTTCCCAGGTTTTACCCGGTGAAATAGAAGGGGCTAATTTGTGTTTGCCGAAATTTTTGCCGGTGAAATAGGCACCAATATCGGCCACCCAAATTAAAAACACCACACTCAAGACCCGAAATACACCCATCGTATCTTGGTGCAATTGTTGTAGGCTTAACATAAACAACACGATGGCCAGAACCCCATACACGGTCTTCACCATAATCTGCACACCGCTTTGCTTATAACCCCAGCGATGATGATACAACCATACAAAAACCGGCAGCCATATCAGTAAGGTAATTCCCAGATAAAGATTTTCAGGCTGCGGCAAAAAGCGCATTAAATAACCGACTAATAAGGTAATAACAAGCGCATTCAGAACTGCCAATGCCACGGGCAATTGGTTGATTTTTAACCACTCATAAACGGCCACCCCGCCGATTAACAGAACCATGGCGGCAAACCACAGCTTTTGACCGTAAATAACGGCCAATAAAAACAAAGGGGCTAACACTAAAGCGGTGATGATGCGTTGTTTAAGCATTGAGCTGCTCGCTGGTTTGGCCGAATCGGCGTTCTCGTTTATGGTATGCGTCGATGACCGATTGTAACACTTTCTCATCAAAATCAGGCCACAGGGTGTCGATGAAAAACAACTCCGCATATGCACATTGCCAGAGCAGAAAATTAGAGATACGCTGTTCACCACCGGTTCGGATCAGCGCATCAACCGCCGGTTGATCGGCTAAACAGGTGTAACGGTGAAAACAGGCTTCGTCGATATCATCCCATTGAATTGTGCCTTGCTGATAATCCTGAGCCAGCTGTTTAGCCGCTTCGACCACATCCCAGCGACCGCCGTAATTAACAGCAACATTTAACATCAGCCGTTTCTTGTGTGGTTTGAGTGCGGAAACTTCGGCCATTTTGGTTTGTAATTTATCTGAAAATGCCGATAAATCACCAATAAACCCAATCTCAACCCCCTGCTGAATTAATTCGGGCGTTTCTTTTTCAAGTGCGGATAAAAACAAATGCATCAGGCGATTGACTTCAGCCTCAGGACGGCGCCAGTTTTCGCTGCTGAAAGCAAATAAGGTGAGGTGCCCGATGCCTGCTTTTACACAGGCTTTGAGCGTCGATTTGACGGCTTTAACGCCGGCTTTATGCCCCCAGCTACGGGGGCGATTTCGAAGGGCTGCCCAGCGACCATTGCCGTCCATGATAATGGCGATGTGCTGAATATTCATGCCAGGCTCCCAAACTTTATATATCCATTAATTCCTGTTCTTTTTCATCCACCACTTGTTCCACTTGTTTGATGTATTGATCGGTCACCTCTTGCACTTGTTTTTCACCACCACGCAAATCATCTTCCGTTAATTCTTTGTTGTTTTCCATGGTTTTCAGTTGGCTGTTGGCATCGCGGCGGATATTACGAATACTGATTTTTGAGTTCTCCGCAATTTGACCCACCATTTTGACCAGTTCTTTACGCCGCTCTTCGGTTAACGGCGGCAAAGGAATACGAATGACCATACCGGCACTGACCGGGTTCAAACCCAGATTAGACGCCATAATGGCTTTTTCTATGGGTTCTATCATACTCTTTTCCCAGGGTGTCACTGTTAAAGTACGGGCATCCTGAACCGCCACATTGGCCACCTGGTTAAGGGCCGAAGCTGTGCCGTAATAATCGACCATAATACCATCCAGTAAATTGGTGTTGGCACGACCGGTGCGGACCCCTTTGAGTTCATTGCGCAAAGCCTCAATGGTTTTATCCATACGCTGTTTGGCTTCTTTAATCACATCACTTATCATAGTTACTCCGTCTATCAGGCTGTTACAATGGTACCGATGTTACTGCCTTTTACAATGTCCATCAGGGCATTTTCTCGGTTGATATCAAAAATTCTAATCGGCATATTGCGATCCCGACATAACACGACGGCGGACGTATCCATCACCGCCAGTTTTTTCTCAATCACTTCATCATAGGTCAAATGATCGTATTTGAATGCGTTGCTGTCTTTAACCGGATCTGCTGAATAAATGCCATCCACTTTGGTGGCTTTTAAAACAATGTCGGCATTAATTTCGATGGCACGTAAACTGGCCGCTGAATCCGTGGTGAAAAACGGGTTTCCGATACCGGCGGCAAACACCGCAATGTTACCTTTGGCTAAATGCCGAATGGCACGACGGCGAATGTAGTCTTCACACACTTCATGAATGCCTATGGCCGACATCACACGCACTTTATTGCCTTGTTTTTCCAACGCATTTTGCAATGCCAGGGCATTCATCACGGTGGCCAGCATGCCCATGTGATCGCCGGTAACCCGATCGATGCCGGATTTGCTCAAGCCTTCGCCACGAAAAATATTACCGCCGCCGATAACAATCCCGATTTCAACACCTAATTGGTGTACCCGACTTATTTCATGCGATAAACGATTGATGACTTCCGGGTCAATACCGTAATCTTCAGAACCCAGCAGCGCTTCTCCTGATAATTTCAGGAGAATGCGCTTATATTTTAATGTCTCAGTATCAGTTTCCACGTGCTTGCGACATGACCTCTTCGACAAAGTTATCTTCACCTTTCTCGATGCCTTCGCCCACTTCAAATCGAACAAAGTTTAGCACATCTGCCTGATTATTTTTCAATAATTTGGCCACGGTCAGATCCGGGTCTTTAACAAAGTTCTGGCCTTTTAACGTGATTTCCGCTAAATATTTTCGGATACGGCCTTCAACCATTTTCTCAATGATTTCAGCCGGCTTACCGGAGTCTTGAGCCTGTGCCACTAAAATCTCTTTTTCTTTATCCAACACATCGGCCGGTACCTGATCGGCATCAACATATTGAGGATTCGAAGCGGCCACATGCATGGCCAGATCTTTAATCAACGCTTCATCGGCGCCGGTGGCTGCCACCAACACACCAATGTTTTTTCCATGCAAATAGCTGCCAACCTGTCCATCTGTGGCAACCACTTTCTGAATGCGACGCAATTGGATGTTTTCACCAATTTTAGCCACCAGGTCGGTTCTCGCCTGCTCCAGGGTCTTACCGTCCACTTCGCAAGCCATCAGTGCTTCCACAGAATCAACATTGTTGTCTAATGCAGCTTGAATTAAGGTATCTGCAAACTGCAAAAAGTTGCTGTCTTTGGCCACAAAATCTGTTTCACAGTTAATTTCTGCAATATAAGCTGATTTATTGTCAGCGGCGGTGGCCACTTTAATAATGCCGTCAGCGGCCACTCGACCGGATTTTTTAGCGGCTTTGGCGGCACCTGATTTTCTTAAATTTTCTACGGCTACTTCAATGTCGCCATTTGTTTCAACCAATGCTTTTTTACATTCCATCATGCCCGCACCGGTGATTTCTCGCAATTCTTTAACCATTGCTGCTGTAATACTCATAATCATTACCTCACTATGTAAAGACCACAGCAATTAACTGTGGTCATTTATTAATCAAATCGCCGGTTTATAGAGCAACCGGCCTAAAACTTCACCTTATTCGTCGGCGTCTTTTTTAGCGACTTTTTTCTTGGTGGTTTTCTTTTTCGTGGTTTTCTTTTTAGTGGTTTTTTTCTTAGTTGTTTTCTTTTTGGTGGTTTTTTTCTTGGTGGTTTTCTTTTTCGTCACCTTTGCCGCTGTTTCTTCGGATTCAGCTGCTTCTTTGGCCGGCTCTTTATCCATATCAGTTGCCGGCTCATCGGCTTTTTCATCGGCCGCTTTATCTTCAGTGACTGCTTCAGGCACCACTTCAGCCGCTTTTTTATCGGCTTTTTTCACCGTCGCTTTTTTGCTGGTTTTGGCTTTTTTCGGCGCCGGTTTATCCTTTTTCTCTTCTGCTTCGTCACCACTTGAAATTTGCATGGACGCTTTGCCTTCCAAAATCGCATCTGCAGCCGTGGCCGCATATAAGCGAATCGCCTTCATGGCATCATCATTGGCCGGAATCATGTAATCCACATCCTTGAAATAATTATTGGTATCAACCACTGCCACCACCGGAATACCCAATGTTTTGGCTTCATTGATGGCAATCGACTCATACTTGGTGTCAATGATAAAAATGGCATCCGGTAAGCCTTTCATGTCCTTAATACCACCCAAAGTACGTTCTAATTTAGCCCGTTCACGGTCCAGTGCCAATTGCTCTCTTTTGACAAAACGTTCCATACGACCGTCTTCCTGCATGGCTTCAATGTCTTTTAAACGGTTAATCGAGGCTTTAACGGTTTTGTAATTGGTGAGCATACCGCCCAACCAACGGTGCGAAACAAAAGGCATACCGCAGCGTTCAGCTTCTTCGCGAATGGCTTTGCTGGCGGCGCGTTTGGTGCCGACAAACAAAATCTTGCCGCGACGTGATGCGATGGTACCCATAAAATTTAACGCATCGTTAAACAATTTCTGGGTTTCACGCAAATCGATGATATGAATTTTGTTTCTGGCGCCATAGATGTAAGGGGCCATTTTTGGATTCCAGTATCTGGTATTGTGCCCAAAATGAGCACCAGCTTCCAGCAGCTGTTTGACAGTAACATTTGCCATGGTTTATTTTCCTATTGTTAGGGTTATTTCAATATAAAGACCCATCATAACAACCCGCTATCTACACGAGCACCCGGTTATAAATACTGGTCTTTACAGACATTGGGCAACAATCTCAAAGGATTATTACCGGTACATAACAAGCCGCATCCGGCTTACTTAATTTTCTTTTCGTTATAAATCACATGCTTTCTGACAACCGGATCATATTTTTTCATGGCCAGTTTGTCAGGTGTGTTCTTCTTATTTTTATCCGTGGTGTAATAGTGACCGGTTCCGGCGCTTGACACCAATTTAATTAAATCTCGCATAATTACACCTTTTCTCCACGGTGACGCATTTCAGCCAAAACAGCATCAATGCCTTTTTTATCGATTACTCGCATGCCTTTGGATGAGACCTGTAATCTGACCCAACGGTTTTCACTTTCAACCCAAAAACGGTGGGTTTGAATGTTTGGCAGAAAGCGTCTGCGAGTTTTGTTCATGGCATGGGATACATTGTTGCCCATAACCGTTCTTTTTCCAGTAACCTGGCATACTCTTGACATAGCTATTCTCTCTTATCGTGTTATTTTTTAGCGCCCAGCTTCTCTTTAATACGCGCTGCTTTACCTTCAAGTCCACGCAAGTAGTAGAGCTTGGCACGACGCACTTTACCTTTACGTTTCACTTTAATTCCGGCAATCATCGGACTGTGGGTTTGAAACACACGCTCAACCCCTTCACCGTATGAAATTTTACGTACTGTAAACGCAGAATTAATACCGCGATTACGCACTGCAATCACCACGCCTTCAAAATTCTGAATACGTTCTCGGTTGCCATCAACCACCTTAACACCCACTTCAACGGTGTCACCGGCGTTGATTTTCGGCAAATCACTGCGTAATTGAGCCGCTTCTATTTCTTTAATAATGTCACTCATGATTTATTCTCTTCAATCATTACAAGACCAATTAAACTCAGCCTTCGATTACTTTACGGGCACGTGAGTGGTGTTTATTCACCCTCAGAGGTGCCTTCCATTAAATCAGGTCTTCGCCGTTTCGTTGTTTCGCGGGCTTGTGCCGCACGCCACCTGGCAATCTTCTTATGATCACCACTCAACAAAACTGCCGGGACACCTGATTGCCCCAGAATTTCTGACCGCGTATACTGCGGATACGCCAATTGCCCGTCCATAAATGAGTCACTCTGGGCAGACGTTTCGTCACCCAAAACACCCGGCAACTGCCGCGATACCGCATCAATCAATACCGCTGCCGCCAACTCACCGCCACTAATCACATAGTCACCCAGCGACAACTCCTGATCAACGTGCTTATCAATAAAACGCTGATCCACACCTTCATAACGGCCACATAACAAGGTAATGCTCTGATTACCAGCCAACCGATTACAGTGGGCCTGGTCAAGCTTTTGACCCTGGGGAGATAAATAAATCACCCGGGTGTCGGCATCCTGTGCCTTAATGGCCATCAACGTCCGGTACAATGGATCGTACATCATCAACATACCGGCACCACCGCCAAAAGGACGGTCATCAACGCGCCGATGTTTATTTTCAGACCAGTCTCTGGGATTAAAACACCGCAACTCAATGCGATTATCCTTGATGGCACGCCCAATAACGCCAAAAGACAACATGGTCTCCAGCGCTTCGGGAAACAAGGTGATGACATTAAATCTCATAACACGCTGCTTAATCCAAGTCTGTCCAGTTCACCCGTATTTCGGCCGTCGCCAAATCCACACATTCAATCGTTTGACCATATATATAAGGAATCAATACATCTTTTTGATCCTTATCATGGGGTGGCTTCACCACCATCACATCATTGGCGCCGGTCTCAAACATGGCATCCACAGAGCCCACTACGCGACCCTCTTGATCAACCACCGTGAGACCCACCAGCTGGTGCCAATAAAAATCACCTTCAGGCAACTGACGCAACTGCGAAGTCTCAACCGACACAGGTTGACCCATTAACGGCTGTGCCGCATCGCGGTCAGCAATGCCGGGCAATTGAGCCACAATGGTTTTGCCGTGCTTTTTGGCTTTGATTCCTTTGTATAACCGCTCACCCACATACCACTGCTGGTAGCGCGCTATATTGTCCATTGGCTGGGTGTAAGAAAAAACTTTTACTTCGCCCCTTACACCAAAATGACCCGTTATCTTGCCAACGGTTAACAAGTCATGACTCACAATTTTAGGCAGATTGTTGCGCTTGTTGCTTCATCAAAGTATTCACACGCTCAGACACCTGAGCGCCTTTGGCCACCCAGGCTTCAATACCTTCAACATCCAAATTTAACTTGACTTCCTGTCCACGGGCCATGGGGTTATAAAAACCCAAACGCTGTAACGCTTTACCATCACCGGCATTGCGTGAATCCGTGGCCACAACTTTATAGAAAGGCGCGCGCTTTGCACCGTGCCTAACCAGTTTAATTTTAACCATATTTACCTCAAAAAAATTCAGGGCACTAAAAAAGACGGGCAATTTTATAAGAAACAGCCCGCAGATAACAGTTTTTTCTTGGCTTTTTTAGCGAAATCTTGTCACCACGGGCTTTTGACCCGCACTAACACGTCAATTGCCGCGCATTGTACACCATACATGGCATGAATGGCACACTTTCTCAACCCCGTAAACAGCCGGCAAGTAGGTCTTAATCAACCTCTTTGGCTTCAATCAGACCATGACGAATGGCCAGGTGGGTTAACTGGACCTCATTGTTAACATCCAGCTTCTCCAAAATTCTGTATTTATAGGTGGCCACCGTTTTCTCCTTTAAATCCAAAATGGCACCGATTTGCTTGGCCTTTTTACCCCGCACCAACAACATCACCACCTCAATCTCACGGTCACCCAAGACATCAAAAGGCGAATCATTTTTACCACCCGGCAACATCGACAAGGCCATTTGTTGAGCAATATCAGCACCCACATAGCGTTGCCCTGCATATACCTGACGAATGGCGTGTTCCAATTCATCCGCAGCACAGCCTTTGGTTAAATAGCCAATGGCACCGGCATCCAAAAGCTGTTTCGGGTAAGGGTTTTGGGCATGTATGGTCAGAATAATAATGCGAATATAGGGATCTGACTGGGTGATTTGCCGGGTCGCTTCTAAACCACTGATGCGCGGCATATTGATATCCATCAAAACCACATCCGGTTTTAAATCCAGCGCCTTATCAATCGCCTCCTGACCATTGGTGGCCTCGCCGACAATATGAATGTCAGCCATCTTCTCCACCACCATCCGAATACCGGTCCGGACAATATCATGATCATCCACCAATAAAACCTTGATCTTCATGCGTTTAAAACCTACTCTTTTGGCAGATATCTTAGCATATTTTTATAAATCCTCGCATGAATTCAGTAATGGCATCAAAAAAAGTTACTTCACTTATTTTGTACTTATCATATTTATAAAAAATACCCGTGGTGCATTTGGATTGATAATTGTTTCATAAACCTATTTTTAATACCTAAAAACGCCTTGTCCAAGACTAAACCAAGCGCATGGAGATATCTCCATGCGCTTCATTCCGCCGAAATGACAGTTTTTATTTAAATTTTCCCTAAATGCACCAAGGATTAAAAAAGTATCCAATAAATTGGATTCAGGCTAATGACAAACCCCTGTTTTTTTCAGGGGTTTGTCATTAGCCTGAAATAACAAATTATTTCAATTTTTATTAAACAGTGCTGCCAAATTCTAAGCCTGAAAAATTT
>CAZLAW010000002.1:0-49516 GCA_964557625.1 uncultured Marinicella sp. | reverse complement strand
GCATCCAACAACGCGCCGTGTAAGGAGCGGTGTGCGTTATTGATGCCATAGCGTTTGCATAAGGCATCCAGGCTATTGCGGGCACCGGGGTATTTTTGTTTGGCAATCACCAGGCTGTCAACCACCTCAGCCACCTGCTCTATTTGTTGGCCATAACCACACAGCTTGAGTTCATTATTAATGAATTTCACATCAAAAGGTGCATTGTGCATCACCAACACGGCGCCGTCGATAAAAGCCATAAAATCATTCACCACTTCATGAAAACAGGGTTTGTCCCGCAAAAAATCATTGCTGATACCATGCACTTCGAGCGCTTCCTGTTCCACGGCAAATTCGGGATTTAAATATTGGTGATAGCTGTGATTGGTTATCTGACGATTTTCTAACACAACCGCACCAATTTCTATCACCCGGTGACCGGCTTCAGGTTTTAAACCGGTGGTTTCGGTGTCGAGCATAATCAGGCGTTGTTCAGTCATTTTTGTAATTTTGTTTGAATATAAGTGGCTTGTTGTCTGGCGGCCGTATCGACCTGTTCATTAAATTCATGACCGGCGTGGGCTTTGACCCAATGCCATTGGATCTGGTGCTTCTGACACAGTGTATCCAATTGTTGCCATAATTCGGCATTTTTGACCGGTTTTTTCTGGCTGTTTCGCCAGTCATTGCGTCGCCAGTTATGAATCCAGCGGGTGGCGCCATCCATCACATATTTTGAATCAGTGTATAGCTGGATATCACAGGGCTGTCGCAGGTGCTTGAGCGCCTGAATAACCGCTGTCAGCTCCATGCGGTTGTTGGTGGTGTTATCCTCGCCACCGCTGATAAGTTTAGTGTGTCCATTGTACTGTAACAGTGCGGCCCATCCGCCGGGACCGGGATTTCCCAGGCACGAACCATCGGTAAAAATGCTGATTTGTTTAGGGTCCGTGCTCAAAACGATGATTCCTGTGGCTTGCAAGCAAATGAAATAAGGGGCATTATAAAGGGCGCAGCAAAAAAGTGAAATCATAACATGACCATTCAAATAACTCCGCTCAAAGCATTTAATGACAATTACATTTGGGCAATTCATAATCAACAGCACTGCTATGTGGTTGATCCAGGCCAGTCACGCCCGGTGAATCAATTTATTGCAGATCACCAACTGCTTTTATCCGGTATCTTGATCACCCATCATCACCATGATCATGTCGGTGGTTTAGTGACCCTGCAACAACAGCATGACTGCCCGGCCTGGGCGCCGGACGATGGCCGCATTGAAGGAGATATTCAGCGGGTCACCGAAGCAGACACGGTTGATTTAGAAGCCCTGGCCGTTCAATTAAAGGTGTTATTTATTCCCGGTCACACCTTAAGCCACATCGCCTTTTATAACGATAACTGGCTGTTTTGTGGTGACGCCTTGTTTTCGATGGGCTGTGGTCGCATGTTCGAAGGCCATCCGGCCATGTTTGTTGAATCACTGGATAAAATCAGGGCTTTACCGGATCACTTAGCGGTCTACTGCGGCCACGAATACACACAGGACAATTGTCGTTTTGCACAAACTGTTGAGCCTGATTCAAAATCACTGGCAAATTTTTGTCAAAAGATCACCGACTTGCGAGCCCAGAAGCAACCCAGTTTACCATCACAATTGGGCATTGAAAAAAAATTGAACCCTTTTTTACGGACTGCTGATAAACATTTACAAAAACAAGTGGTGTCCCATTTACGCATTCCTGTAGAGAATGCAATTGACTGTTTTGCCGCCTTAAGAGAATGGAAAGACAGGTTTTAGAATTTTTACAATTATAAGACTAAATCGGTTAAGATAATAG
Source organism: uncultured Marinicella sp. (assembly GCA_964557625.1). Classification (GTDB taxonomy): domain Bacteria; phylum Pseudomonadota; class Gammaproteobacteria; order Xanthomonadales; family Marinicellaceae; genus Marinicella. Next base: position 47,690 of record CAZLAW010000002.1, on the reverse strand, counting down.
ATTGAACTTATGAGGTTAAAGTGCAAAGACTCAAGCACACAGCAAAGCTTATTATACTGGGCTTTTGGCTAAGCAGCGGAGCACTTGCGCAACAACAACCCCCTCAAAACACCCCGTCAACTTCACAGCAAAATACCCAAAACACCTGGTCCATTGGTTTTTTTCATGCCCCACCATTAGGTTTCATGAACGATGCGGGTGAGCCCGATGGTTTTATTGTTGATTTATTAAACCGGGTTGCTGAAAAGCATCAATTAAACATCCAATGGCAATACGGAGATTTTCCTCAATTATTGGATGCCGTCAAACTCGGGGCCATCGATATTCTGCCTGGTCTGGGCTATTCTGATGAACGTGCCCGTCGTCTGATTTACAGCGAACAATCATTTGTGAATGTTTGGGGACAGGTCTTTTTACCCATCAATTCCAAAGTGGAAACCATTTTTGATTTAGACGGCAAAACCATTGCCATGCTCAATGACGGCATTAATGGTGAAAACTTTGTCAAACAATGTCGTCAGTTTGAAGTCAATTGTCAGACCCTTTACAGCAATTCATACGATGCCATATTCAGTTTATTGGAAAACAATCAGGTCGATGCGGTGGTGGCCAATAATGTCTATGGCATGTACATGGCACAGAAATACCCTTTTTTTGCCAGCAACATCATGTTTGATCCTTTTAAAGTATACATCACCCAAAACCTCGAAACGGATAAAACTTTTTTAAACCTGTTTGATCGTACCCTCGAAGAATGGAAAAAAAACCCTGATTCTTATTATTACCAGGCCCGTCAAAAATGGTTGGATATTTCACCCCAAACCACCATGCCGCAATGGTTCTATTATATTTTATTTTCGGTGCTTTTGTTGACTTTGGGTGCGCTTATTGCCGCCATTTATTATCACCGCAAATTTCACCATTCTTTGGCTGTTAATGTGGCTCAAAAAAAACAATTAAAACAGATTATCAACCACATGCCGCATTTAATCTTTGTCCATGATGAACGCGGTGATGTGGTTTTATTAAATCACAGTGCCGCAGAATTTTTGGGTTTACCGATGATTGACAACCACAATCTTAATATTTACCAATTCCTTGCAGACCATTCACAATACAAAGACCTAATCCAGCAGAGTGTTACGCTTCATAGCGTGCATGTTGAAGCAAAAGTCAACAATACCCAAGACCAAACACGCCATCTCATGATTTCAAAAACACCGCTTGACGGTGATGTTCAGCACCCTAATCTGATGTTAACGGTGGCCGTGGACATGACAGAAACCAGAAACTTCGAACATCAAATTCAGTATTTGGCACAACATGATGAACTCACCGGATTGGCCAATATTAATTTGATGCGCGAGCATCTGCAACGGGGCATTCAACAATGCCATGACAAAACATGTCACGGCGCTTTGCTGTTTGTGGACATCGACCAGTTTAAGATTCTTAATGAGGCACAAGGCCATCGTTTTGGCGATGTGGTGTTAAAAACGGTGGCACAAAGATTATCCAATTTGATGCGAACCAATGATTTGGTGGGGCGTCTCAGCAGCGATGTGTTCCTGGTTCATCTGTCGAATCTTAATGCGAACAGCGAACTGGCACAAAACAAAGCAATCAAATGTGCCGAATTAATATGCGAACGTATCTCTGAACCCATCGTTTTTAACAACAACACTTACCATGTCACTGCTTGTATTGGTCTCAGTCTCTATCCCCGGGATGGCAACCAGGTTTCCACCTTATTGCAAAGGGCCGACACCGCATTATGTGAAGCCAAAACCCGTGGGCGCAGCCGCGTTCGGGTGTTTCAGATTACCATGGAGCAAGCAGTCAAAGAGCGCCATGCTTTAGAAACGGATGTTCATCATGCCTTGAAAAATAATGACATCAAAATGGTCTACCAACCAATTGTCACGTTTGATGACAATCACTGTCAGGGTTGGGAGGCCTTGACGCGCTGGCAACACCCTCACCGGGGATTGTTGATGCCAGACACATTTATACCGATCATTGAACAATCATCTTTAATGCGTGAATTTGGTTACTGGGTTTTTGAACAGGTTTGTCTAAAAATTCAACAACACCAAGCCCGGCATCCGGAACAATTATTTTATATCAGTGTCAATATATCCATGAGCCAACTCAAAGACCGCCATTTTATTGACCGCATCAATCAACTGATAAATCATTACAGCATAAAACCGGGCTTTTTGGAATTTGAGATGACCGAATCCATCGCCATGTATGAAAGCAAACAGGCCGCTGATATGATCAAGCAACTCAGACTCATGGGCATTCGTATTGCGATTGACGATTTTGGCACCGGTTATTCATCGTTCACCCACTTAAAGCAATTACCCATTGATAAAATCAAAATTGACCGATCATTTATTGAAGATATCCCCAACAACAAAGAGCATGTGGCCATGGTTGAAAGTATCATTGCCATGGCCCGTGCCCTGAAATTAGAAGTGGTGGCAGAAGGTGTTGAAACCAAAGAACAATTTGAATTCCTCAAAGCCTTAGATTGCGATTACTATCAAGGCTTTTATTTTGCCAGGCCTGCTGCACAATTACGCATCAAGACTTAGGCTTAGGTTGCTGGCGGGTAAAGACCCATGTGTTTTTATCCGATAGTTCATCTTGATAGCGGTAATTATCCACCACCAGTTGTTTAATGTCTTCGGGATTATTCACCCGATTTTTTATTATGGCACGGGCCATGGCGCCACGGGCAATCTTGGCATAAATTGCCACCACCCGGGTTTTACCGTCTTTGGTGTCTTTGAATTGAATATGAATCAATCGTCCATTCAATTTTTCCGGTTTAATGGCCTTAAAGTACTCATTGGATGCCAGGTTGATCACCGCCGCTTCTTCGCTGAGTTCTTTATTTAAGCATTCTGTCAGGGTGTCACCCCAGAATTGATACAGATTTTCATGTTTACCCACGGCTAATTTCGTTTTCATTTCTAAGCGGTACGGCATAATAAGATCCAGGGGTTTTAAATAACCATATAAACCGGATAAAATTCTTAAATGATTCTGGGCAAAAGCCAAATCATCGGCATTCATTTCTTCAGCCTTTAAACCACTGTACACATCACCCTGAAAGGCCAGTACCGCTTGTTTGGCCTCACCTAATTTAAAGGGTGTTTTAAAGCGTTGAAAACGCGTATGGTTAAGTTCAGCCAGTCGATCACTGACGGACATCAAAGATTTAATCTCTGATGGTTGTTTCTTTTTTAATTCAGCCATTAACTGCTCACTCTGAGACAAAAGCTGAGGCTGACTGTGTTTGTCCACATCAGTGACATCAAAATTTTGGCCCTTAGAGGGCGATAATAAAATCTTCATAATTGAGTTACCACCTTATAAATGTTATGGGTAAGGTACGTGAGTTGTTGTTCATTAATGATATAGGGCGGCATGGTATAAAGCAAATTTTTAAACGGTCTGAGCCAAACGCCCTGCTCCACTAACTGGTTTTGAACACCTGACCAATTAGGTGTTTCATACAATTCAACCACGCCAATGGCACCCAACACACGCACTGATTTCACCGCGGCTATATCAGCACACGGTGCCAGTTGTGTGCTTAACTGTTTCTCAATACGCTTTATATTAATTTGCCAACCATCGCTGAGCAATAAATCTATGGATGCCCCGGCCACCTTACAAGCCAGCGGATTGGCCATAAACGTGGGACCGTGCATAAACGGCTCTTTGATACCGTCTGCCACACGGCTGTTGGTAAGCACCGCCGACAAGGTCATATAACCGCCGGTCAGGGCTTTGCCTAACACTAAAATATCCGCTACCACCTGAGCATGTTGATAGGCAAATAACGCACCGGTGCGACCAAAACCGGTGGCCACTTCATCAAATATCAACAAAACACCATAGCGGTCACACAATTCCCGGGCGATTTTTAAATAATTGGGGTGGTATATATTCATACCACCGGCACCCTGCACCACTGGCTCAAAAATCACCGCAATAATTTCCTCATGATGGGCCGCCAGTTGCTGTTCAAGCGTGTCCGCATAATGCGGCTGCCAGGTCTCATTGAATCCACATCGCGGCGACTCGATAAAGATATGTTGATTCAATAAACGACTAAATTTATGGTGCATACCGGTCACCGGATCACACACCGACATGGCGCCAAAGGTGTCACCGTGATAGCCTTGTCTAAATGTTAAAAAGCGTTTTTTTGAGAATAAACCCTGTTCAAAACAATATTGCGCCGCCATTTTCATCGCCACTTCGACACCCACAGAACCCGAATCGGCAAAAAATACATGCTGCAATGACTCAGCGGTGATATCAATCAGTTTTTTAGCCAACGCAATGGCGGGGTCATGGGTTAAACCACCAAACATCACATGCGCCATTTGATTCAACTGTGTTTGAATCGCTGCATTTAAGGTCGGGTGGTTATAACCGTGTATGCACGCCCACCAGGAAGACATGCCATCAATTAAGCGACGACCGTCTGCCAGTGTCAGATAAACCCCATCGGCCGAAGCCACCGGTACGGGTGCTGATTCGGACGGCATTGTACTGTAGGGGTGCCAGATATGCCGGCGATCAAAATCAATATCCATCAGCCTCATCTAACACGGATCTGATGGCATCAGCGGTGAATCCACGGCGGTATAAAAAACCCTGACGTTTGGCTTTTTCTTTCAAATCCTGACAAGGTTTGTTGTGGTATTTTTTTTGATAAACCCGTTGAATAAGCGCCTCAAAATTGACCTCAGCGGCCAATAAGCCCTGTTGAATTGTCGTATCCTCCAGCCCTTTTTGTTGTAATTCATGGCGAATTTTAACCGGACCGAATCCCTTTTCGGCCCGTTGACGCCAGTAAACTTCGGCAAAACGTTCATTACTCAAAAGGTTTTGTTGTTGTAACTCAGAGACTACAGACAACACAATGTCTTCAGGAAAATTCTTACGCAACAACTTATGCTGTAATTCCAACACACTGTGCTCACGCATGGCCAAAGAAGCCATCGCCGACGTTTTGGCTTTGGCCAGTTGGTCAAGCTCTGTTGCCGTCATTACTCGGCTTCTTGTTCGGTTTGTTCCGCTTTAACATCTTCCGGCTTGGGCAATAAAATATCACGTAATTTGGCTTCAAGCTCGGCGGCTTGTTCCGGATTATCTTTAAAATACTGTTTCGCATTTTCCTTGCCCTGACCGATGCGGGTTTCACCATAGCTGTACCAGGCGCCGGCTTTTGACACCAGATTATGCTCAACCCCTAAATCAATCAACTCACCCAACAAGGAGATACCCTGACCATATAGAATCTCAAATTGGGCTTGTTTAAAAGGCGGTGCCAGTTTGTTTTTCACCACTTTAACCCGGGTGTCGTTACCGATCACTTCATCACCTTTCTTAATCGCACCAATACGTCTGATATCCAATCGCACCGAAGAATAAAATTTCAGCGCATTGCCGCCGGTGGTGGTTTCCGGACTACCAAACATCACCCCGATTTTCATGCGAATTTGATTGATAAAAATCACCATACAATTGGTGCGTTTGATGTTACCTGTCAGTTTGCGTAAGGCCTGAGACATCAGACGGGCTTGCAATCCCATATGTGAATCACCCATCTCACCTTCAATCTCGGCTTTCGGTGTCAGTGCTGCCACTGAGTCGATCACCACCAAATCAACGGCTCCTGAGCGTACCAGCATATCGCAGATTTCTAAAGACTCTTCACCGGTATCCGGCTGTGATACCAATAAATCATCAATGTTGACCCCTAACTTTTCAGCATAAATCGGATCCAGGGCGTGCTCAGCATCAATAAAAGCCGCCGTACCGCCTTTTTTCTGACATTCAGCCACCGCATGTAAGGTCAATGTGGTTTTACCGCTGGATTCAGGCCCATATATTTCCACCACTCGACCCCGGGGTAATCCGCCAATCCCCAAAGCCACGTCCAATCCCAATGATCCGGTGGAATAAACGTCGGTGGTTAAAGCACGGTTATCGCCCATGCGCATCACCGAACCTTTACCAAATTGTTTGTCTATCTGGCCCAGGGCAGCGGCCAGGGCTTTCTTTTTGTTGTCATCCATTGTGTACTCCAAAAGTTTTGAGTGTTACTTAACAATTAGCCATTATCGCAGTAATGGCCTGAGAAAAAAATCGAATATCACATAAAAATATGTCAATTTTTTCTCACCTGTGTAGGATTTTATCTACACCGGTCGCAAAAAGTGAGAATCACATAAATTAATTTTCAATCGAATCTAAAATGGCTTTGGCGATGTCACTAAAGTTTGATTCTCGGTTAATATGAATCGGCATATCCAAAGCCCGTCCAATGTCAGAGCCCGAGATAATACCACGGATTTCATGGTTGTCCCGATCAACAACCAAGCAGTGTTTCTGGCGTTTTGATTTCAAGGTCTCAATCACATCAATAATTTTGGCGTGGCTTAGTTCAGTGTAATCAAAAGCCTTTAACTGTTCTCGACCTTGCATGAAATCGGTGATTAAAATTTCGTGTTCGCGGTGACCTGCGGCCATTTTTTGAATTATTTTTTGTTCGCTGAGGTCATCCAGAGTCACCACACCCAAAAACACACCCGCATCATCCACCACAAAACGTAAGCGGGCATGGGCTTTGTCCATAATTAACCGCGCTTCTTTGGCAGTGGTTTTATGATTTAGGTGGAAAGGGTGGTATTGTTTAAAGTCCGTGAAAATTGATAGCGCCGGTGATTGTAAGGTGATTTTTTGGTCTTGTTGGGGCCGGGTTAATTGATCAACGGCGGTGACGGCATGTAATTTTAAAGGTACAATCATAAGCATCTCGACTGGCTGTAAAGCGCCCTATTTTAACCGATTCTCAATCACTGTATATGGCTCATTTTATTGTTCTGTTTTTGTTAGAATAAGCCGTTTATTTCATCTTAATCGCAGCGCCCATGACACAACAGCATACACCCATGATGCAACAATTCCTGAAAATCAAAGCTGATTACCAGGACATGCTGCTGTTTTATCGGATGGGTGATTTTTATGAATTATTTTTTGATGATGCCAAAAAAGCGGCGCAATTATTGGACATTACCCTGACACAGCGTGGTCAATCCGCGGGTCAACCCATACCTATGGCCGGTATTCCTTATCACGCTGCAGATAATTATTTGGCCAAACTGGTTAAACAAGGATTGTCGGTGGCGATTTGTGAACAGGTGGAAGCCGCCGGCAGCGGAAAAGGACCGGTCAAACGCGAAGTGGTACGAATTATCACCCCGGGTACCATCACCGAAGAAGCTTTGCTTGATGCCCGTAACGATAACTTATTGTTGGCCGTCCATGCTGACAATAAGCAGTTGGCATTGGCTTATTTGTCCATGGGCAGTGGTGATTTTTATGTTCAAAGGCTAAACAACCACAACACTTTGTTGGCCCAGTTGAGTCGACTTAAACCCAGTGAACTATTGGTCAGTGAAAGCAGTGACTTATTGGATGACTTATCCGATTACACGCTGCAGCAAAGACCGCCCTGGGATTTTGATACAGACAGTGCCTTTGACCAGTTAACCCGGTTGTTTAAGGTGCACGACTTAGGCGGTTTTGATATTGAGAACAACGATGTGGTTTTGCCGGCAGCCGGCGCCTTACTGCAATACATAAACCACACCCAAAAAGTTGATTTACAGCATTTAAAACCACCCCGCGTGGAACAATTGCATGATTATTTGCACATTGATGCCCAGTCGCGCAAAAACCTGGAAATTGACCACCACCCGGACAACAAAGACAAACTTACCCTGTGCGGGTTTTTAGACCATTGCAGCACCGCCATGGGCTCACGTTTGTTGCGATCCCGACTCAAACAACCGCTGCGGGATAACCAGACACTGAATCACCGTTTAGATCTGATCGAAGCATTTATCAATCAAGCGGCCTATGAGACCTGTCAAAGTCATTTGAAAAGTATCGGTGACATGCAACGCATGGTGTCCAGAATCAGTCTGAAAACTGCCCGACCGCGCGATTTAACCGGCCTCAAACAGGCTTTAATCGCCGCCAAAGCCATTCAACAACAACTGATGAACACCAATGACGCCACCTTAGTCGATTTAGCCACGAATTTAAAAGTCCATGAAGACATTGTTGACTATTTACAACAAGCGGTGAAAGACAACCCACCGGTGGTGATCCGAGATGGTGGCGTCATCGCTGATGGTTTTGATAAACAGTTAGATGAATTACGCACCATCAGCACCGATGCCGGTCAATATCTATTGGATTTTGAAACTGAAGCTCAGGAAAAAAGTGGCATTAAAGCCCTTAAAGTCGGCTATAACCGGGTGCATGGCTATTATATTGAAGTGTCAAAACAGCACAGCGATCAGGTTCCGGACCATTACATCCGACGCCAGACCTTAAAGGCCGTGGAACGCTATACCACACCGGAATTAAAAGAATTTGAACAAAAAGTCCTCAGCAGCAAAGAAAAGGCACTGGCCTATGAAAAACAACTTTACCGGGAATTGCTGGATTATTTTTCTCCTTTTATCGCTGACTTACAGAAAACGGCTGACCACTTGTGTGAGATAGATGTGGCCTGTAATTTGGCCGCTCACGCGGTACTTCATAACTACTGCCGACCACAATTAAACCAGGACATTAAAATTGAAATTATTCAAGGGCGTCATCCGGTGGTCGAGCATCATTTAGACACGCCTTTTGAAGCCAATGATTTGGCGATGGACACCAACCGACGCATGCATATGATTACAGGACCCAATATGGGTGGTAAATCCACTTATATGCGACAATCCGCTTTGATTGTACTGTTGGCCAAAGCCGGCAGCTTTGTACCCGCCCAAAAAGCGGTGATTGGTGATATAGACCGAATTTTTACCCGTATTGGCGCCGGTGATGACCTGAGCCGCGGGCGGTCTACTTTTATGGTGGAAATGAGTGAAACCGCCACCATCTTACACCATGCAGGACCCAACTCGCTGGTTTTGATGGATGAAATTGGACGCGGTACCAGTACCTATGACGGCTTGTCGCTGGCGTATGCCTGTGCCAATCATCTGGCCAACGACAACCGTTCCTTGTGCTTGTTCGCCACCCATTATTTTGAACTGACTGATTTAGCCGAGCAGCTGAAAGCTGTGATCAATGTGCATTTAACCGCCGTGGAACATGAAAACCGCATCGTCTTTTTGCACAAAGTAAAACAAGGTGCTGCCAGCAAGAGTTATGGTATTCAGGTGGCCGCATTGGCGGGTTTGCCTGAGAAAACCTTGCAGCAAGCGAGGCATTATTTGAATCAATTAGAACAAACAGAACGCACAAAATCCAGACAGTTAAATCTGTTTGAACAACCGGCTCAAACCATTTCTAATCCGGAACCACCTTTATATGAAAAACAATTGCGTCAGCTGAATCCGGATGAATTAAGCCCCAAACAAGCACTGGATAAACTCTATGAAATCGTCGATCTGATAAACAAAAATGATTAAGTCACAACTGTTTATCAGAGTTTAAATTCAATTCGGTAACTGCGCTTAAGGTTGTTATTGATACCCTGGTTTTCAGGTGGCGCAAATTGCCACTGCTGCAGGGTGTTTTTGGCCGGTTCTACAAACACCCGACCACGTGATGAATAACGTTCCACTTCAAGATTAACCACTTCACCCGCAGGATTGATGGTCACCATAATATCCACCCAGCCTTCCTGTCGCTTGCGCGCGGCTTCAATCGGATATTCTAAAGGTACTTGATTGAGCACTTGCCACTGATATTGAGCATCTTGCTGTACAGGCATGGTGTCTGCGGCGATGTCTTCAGTCGGTGATGCCTCTTGAATGTCGGTGGTTTGTGTAGAAACCGGCTGTTGTACCTCAGGTGGCACAAAATCAATCCGATAAACCTTGCTCACCAATTCATTCACGCCTTGTTCTTGCGGAGGCTGAAAGACCCATTGTCGCACTGATTCTTCAGCGGCCTCCACATAAATCCCGGCCTCATCAGAATAATCCACCGTTTGAGCCGACACCACATCACCTTGCGGATTCAATGTGACTTCCACATCAACCCAACCTTTAATCTGGTTTCTGATACCACGTGAGGGAAAATCAACTTCCGCTTGTTTAATCACTTGCCATTGGTAAATAACGGGCTCAGGTTCCGGCTCAGGTTCCGGTTCAGGTTCTGCCACAGGTTCAGGCTCCGGTTCCGGTTCAAGTTCTACCACTGGTTCCGGTTCAGATTCCGGTTCAATCACCACCGGCTGTTCAACCACGGGCGGTTCTTCTGAACCGGTGGTCGGCACATCTTCAGGTGAATCAAGCGCTTCGGAGACAGGTTCTTCTTCATCGGCAGGCTGCTGATCAATGACCGGTTCGGGTAAATCCATTTGTGGTCGTTCTAAACCCAATTCTGAGCGATCAATGGTCAACTCATCTTTAAATTCAGAACTGAGGTCCGGTCGTGAAATGGTTTCAGGTTTTTGTCGTTCAGGCAGTCCCGATGACCAACTGGGGCGGCGCTTTTGTTCTTCTGTTTGATTTTCCTGGTCATCGTTATCTTGTGCCATGGCCCAGCCAGCGCCGAAACACAGCATAAAAATTATAACCATTCGCAACATGTCTGTTCTCTTTTAAACGGGGTAATAAAACCAGTTAAAACATCAAATTAACCGAAAAACTTAATTCTATTTTACAAACTGTGACGAGCTTTGCAATCTTTTTAATTGCCAAAGGCTTAATAATGAAGTTTTAACACGGTATTCAACGGTTTGACGCTTTAAAGTGCCGATTTTTGACACCTAAACGGGATATATTTTGCCTAATGGAAAATAATTGGTTTAAGACCAATCGGGCTTTTGTTTGTCTAAAAAGGCTTTGAGGCCTGTTTGCCCTTCTTCTGAGACACGCACGGCGGCAATCACCTGGGTGGTGTATTCGTCGATTTTTTTCTGTTGCGGCAAGGTACGCCCAACCACGGACATCACCAGCTTTTTGCTGATTTCTTTGGCATTGGGACCGGTGCTTGACAGGGCCTGGATAATTTCATCGACTTTAGAATCCAAATCATCACTGTCAACACACTCCGATAAAATACCCATGGCTTGTGCCTGGCTGGCATCAAAAATTTCTGCGGTTTGTAAATAACGGCGGGCTTTGCGCATACCGATGGCATCAATCACATAAGGCGAAATAACGGCAGCCACCAAGCCTAATTTAGCTTCGGTGAGGCCAAATTTGGCATTGTCTTCAGCCACAGCAATATCACAGCAACATATTAACCCGACACCACCGCCAAAAGCCAGTCCGTTGACTTTGGCCAGCGTGGTTTTACTGCAAAAATTAATGGTGCGCAATAAAGCTGCCAAATTTTCCGAGTCTTTTTTATTCTCTTCCTGGGTGGCGTTAACCATGCCCTTCATCCAGTTAATATCGGCACCGGCTGAAAAGGATTTGCCGGCGGCTTGTAATAAAATAATCCGCACCGATTTATCGGCATTAAGCTGTTTATAACATTGGGTCAGCTCGGCAATCATTTCCGCGTTAAAGGCATTATGCACCTCAGGGCGATTCATGGTGACTGTGGCCAGGCCTTTTTTATCTACGGTTAACGTTAAGGTGTTAAAAGATTGCATAGTGACTCCAAAATTACATTCTAAAGACGCCGTATTGGGTTTTCTCAACCGGCGCATTCAAACTGGTTTCTAAGGCCAGTGCCAAAACGGTACGGGTGTCGGCGGGATCAATCACGCCATCATCCCACAAACGGGCGGTGGCATAGTAAGGATGACCCTGGTCTTCATATTGTTGTTTAATACTTTGATAGAATTGTTCTTTTTCCTGACTTGGCCATTCTTTGCCGGCTTTATCATAGCCGTCTTGTTTAACTGTGGCCAACACGGAAGCGGCTTGATCACCGCCCATCACCGAAATACGGGCATTGGGCCACATCCACATAAAACGCCCCCCATACGCACGGCCGTTCATGGCATAATTTCCGGCACCGAAGGAACCGCCAATCACCACGGTAAATTTAGGTACGGCGGCACAAGCCACCGCGGTCACCATTTTGGCGCCGGCTTTGGCAATGCCCTCATTTTCGTATTTTTGCCCCACCATAAAGCCACTGATATTTTGTAAAAACACCAGAGGAATATTGCGCTGATTACACAACGCCACAAAATGGGCACCTTTTAAAGCCGATTCTGAGAATAAAATGCCGTTATTGGCCACAATACCCACCGGATAACCGTTGATGCGGGCAAAACCGCACACCAAAGTACTGCCGTATTTGGCTTTAAAAGCCTGAAACTCAGATCCATCCACCAGCCGGGCAATGATTTCATGCACATCATAAGGGGTACGGGTACTCTGCGGGATAATCCCATACAGTTCATGACTCGGGTATAACGGTTCTTTGGGTTTATCCTGTGTGAGCCAATCATGTTTCGGCCGGTTTAAAAAGTTCAGGACATTACGGGCCATTTGCAAAGCATGTTCATCGTTTTCAGCAAAATGATCGGTCACACCGGAAACACTGGAATGGACTTCAGCACCGCCCAAAGATTCGGCATCCACTTCTTCACCGGTGGCGGCCTTGACCAGTGGCGGACCACCCAGAAAAATGGTGCCCTGCTCTTTAACAATGATGGCTTCATCACACATGGCCGGTACATAGGCGCCACCGGCGGTACACGAGCCCATCACCACGGCAATTTGCGGGATGTTTTTAGCCGATAACTGGGCCTGGTTGTAGAAAATCCGACCAAAATGCTCCTTATCCGGGAACACCTCATCCTGTAACGGCAAAAATGCACCGCCTGAATCCACCAGATAAACACAAGGCAGATGATTTTCCAGGGCAATTTCCTGCGCCCTGAGGTGTTTTTTTACCGTCATCGGAAAATAAGTGCCGCCTTTAACCGTGGCGTCATTGGCCACAATCATGACATGTTGTCCATGCACCTGACCAATACCGGCCACCATACCGGCCGCCGGTGCCGCATCACCATACATGCCATGAGCGGCTAATGCGGATAATTCTAAAAACGGACTACCCGGGTCAAGCAGCAAGTCGATGCGATCACGCACCAGCAGCTTGCCGCGGTCTTGGTGTTTTTGACGCGAACGCGCTGAACCGCCCTGCGCCGTTTGGGCCAGTTGTTGCTTTAAATCAGCCACCAGGGACGTCATAAAAGCACTGTTTTCTAAAAATGCCTCACTTAAAGCATCAATTTGTGTCTCAATAACCTTCATTCACATAACTCGACGGCAATGGCGGTGGCTTCACCCCCGCCGATACATAACGAAGCAATGCCCCGTTTTAGACCCTGCGCTTTTAAAGCATACAACAAGGTCACCAAAATCCGGTTGCCTGAGGCGCCGATGGGATGCCCCAATGCAGTGGCGCCACCGTTGACATTGACTTTGTCATGGGGAATATTTAATTCTTCCATGGCAGCCATGGTCACCACAGCAAAGGCTTCATTAATTTCAAATAAATCAACGTCTTCCACCGACCAGTTAATCTTTTCCATTAAATTCTTTATGGCGCCCACCGGTGCGGTGGTGAACCACTCTGGTGCCTGCGCAAATTGACTGTGACCAACAATTTTGGCCATCGGTTTTAAGCCCTGTTCGCGGACATAATTACCACCGGCCAACAAGGTCATGGAGGCGCCATCAGATATTTTTGAGGCATTGGCGGCCGTGACGGTTCCGCCATCGGGTTTAAAGGCCGGGCGCAGTTGACTGATTTTGTCCAGGTTAATGCGACCCGGTTCTTCATCGGTGTCCACCACCATCGTGTCTCGCCGTTGTTTAACGGTCACCGGTATAATTTCTGCTTTAAATGCACCATTATCGATGGCTTTGTTGGCACGGTTGACCGATTCAATCGAAAAGGCATCCTGCGCTTCACGGCTGTAATTGTATTTATCGGCACAGGTTTCGGCAAAATGACCCATCATATTGCCATCATACGGGTTTTGCAGACCATCAAAAAACATGTGATCCAGCATTTGGGCATGCCCCATGCGATAACCGCCGCGGGCTTTGGGCAGTAAATACGGTGCCATCGACATCGATTCAATGCCACCGGTCAGCACAACGTCAGCCGAACCTGCTTTGATGGTGTCATGGCCCATCATCACGGTCTTCATGCCCGAACCACAGACTTTATTCACCGTGGTACAGCGTACACTGATGGGTAAATCAGCGCCTAAAACCGCTTGTCTTGCCGGTGCTTGTCCAACGCCTGCGGGCAGCACACAACCAATCAACGCTTCTTGAACATGTTCACCATTGACACCTGACTCTTCCATAACAGCACGAATGGCGGCTGCGCCTAACTGGGGGGATGGCGTATTACCTAAAGCGCCCTGAAATGAACCCACCGGTGTTCGCTTAGCGGTGACGATATAGACATCTTGCGTATTTATTTCAGTCATAGATTCCTCAACTGTTTTTGGCTTGTCGGTACAACTCCCGACCGATTAACATTAAACGAATTTCATTGGTCCCGGCACCGATATCGTACAGTTTAGCATCGCGCAATAAACGACCGGTGGGATATTCATTGATGTAGCCATTGCCTCCCAGGGCCTGGATGGCTTCCAAAGCCACCTGTACCGCCCGGGTCGAAGCAAAATACAAACAGGCCGCCGGATCCAACCTTGATTCAATCCCGGCATCGTAATCTTTGGCAATACCGTAAGCAAAATACTTCGCGGCCTGGTAGTTTGAATACATTTCGCCGATTTTAGCTTGCATCAAACCAAACTGACCCAGATCTTTACCGAACTGACGGCGTTCACTGATATACGGCACGGCGGTTTCTAAGGCCGCCCGCATAATCCCCAGTGGACCGCCGGATAACACCAGCCGTTCTGTATTGAGCCCGGCCATTAAAATCGAGGTGGCCTGATTCACCTCGCCCAAAACTTGAGACTCATGAATACGACAATCTTCAAACACCAATTCGCAGGTGTTGGAACCACGCATACCCAGTTTATCCAGTTTTTGCGCGGTGGAAAAACCCGGCATACCTTTTTCGACTAAAAAAGCGGTCATACATTTTGAGCCCGCTTCTGGTCCGGCGGTGCGCATATAGACAATCAAGACATCGGCCTCAGGGCCGTTGGTAATCCACATCTTGTTACCATTGGCTACCCAGTATTCACCCGCTTTAACCGCATGGCATTTCATCGAACCCACCACATCTGAACCGGCACCCGGCTCACTCATGGCCAGCGCACCGACATATTCACCGGAACACAGTTTGGGCAAATATTTTTGTCGCTGTTCTTCGGTGGCGTGTTTGTAAAGATTGTTAATGCAGAGGTTTGAATGGGCACCATAGGATAAGCCCACCGATGCCGATCCGGCGGATATTTCTTCCATAATCAGTAAATGGGCCAAATAACCCAGTTCGGATCCGCCATATTCACCCGGCACGGTGACGCCCAATAAACCCAATTCACCCATTTTTTGCCACAAATCGGCCGGAAATAAATTATCGTGATCGATTTGTTCGGCCCGCGGGGCGATTTCTTCCTGAGTAAACTTACGCACCGTATCGCGCAGTAACTCGAGCTCTTCACTGACAGCGGTATCAAAATCCATCATTGAGTTCCGTTTTTGGTGCGGCCTGAGAATTGCACATGGCTTTGACTCATAAAGGGCAGTTTGACCCGACCCATCTTTTCAATCCGTTCCTCAGCCATGCGGTCAGCAGCTTTCCATGAAGAAATTCCGTCACGTTCAGCAATGTCAAAAATACGTTTAATATTGTAATAAATATTACGGGTCATGCGCAAAGCCCGCTCACGGTTATAACCTTCCAACTCAATGGACACATTCATCAGTCCACCGGCATTAACCGCATAATCCGGTGCATAAACAATACCTTTGGCTTCTAATTCATCACCATGACGGTTTTCTTCCAGTTGATTGTTGGCACTGCCACAAACAATGTCACATTTAAGCCGATTGATGGTGTCATCATTAACCGTTCCACCCAAAGCACAGGGTGAATACACATTCGCATCCACATCATAAATATCATCCAAAGCAACGGCTTCACAGTCCAGTTCATCCACACAGTGCTGCACCGCTTCTTCATTGATATCTGTAACGAAAATCTTGGCACCGTCTTTGTGTAATAATTTTACCAACTCCATGCCAACGTGGCCAACACCTTGCACTGCATACGTATAATCACCCACATTCTGGTTGCCGTAACGTTTTTCTAAGCTGGCTTTAATGCCCTGATAAGTACCATATGCGGTAAACGGTGACGGATCACCACTACCGCCATGTACCTGATGGACACCCACCACATTTTCAGTTTCCTGGAACACATATTCCATGTCGTTAACATCAATACCGACATCCTCTGCGGTAATATAACGGCCGCCCAAAGAGTTAATAAAACGGCCAAAAGCCCGAAACAGCTCTTCTGATTTGTCGGTTTTGGGGTCGCCGATAATAATGGCTTTACCACCGCCTAAATTTAAACCCGATACTGAGGCTTTGTAAGTCATGCCGCGTGATAAGCGTAACACGTCTTTAACCGCTTCGTCTTCAGTTTTATACGGCCACATCCGTAAACCGCCTAAGGCAGGACCCAAAATAGTGTTGTGAATGGCGATAATGGCTTTTAAACCCACGTCCTTGTTATGACAAAAAACAACTTCTTCATGTTCAGTTTTATCAATGGTCTCAAAGATATTCATATTGTTTCCTCATGACCCAAGCCTGATTCAGACTTGCGTTAGATTGTGTGAAAGATTCCGTCAGGAATCAAAGTGGTGTCCCCCAACAGTGAAATCATTAAAATCACTTTGGGCTTTTGAATAAGTCTGTAAGTAAGCGCTTTAACCGGAAATATCAGGCTAAAGAGCGTGCGCCATTATACAGTAAAGTGTTTTTTTTTGCATCTGCGGTTCACGGACTTATACAGATTTCGGATAAGAACCCAGGACCTTGACGTGCTTGGTGAAACGCGTGATTTCTTGCAGGGTATCGGCGATCGGCTGATCATCCACATGCCCAATCATGTCAATAAAAAACACATAGTCCCAACGCTTTCTTTTCGACGGCCTGGATTCAATGCGGGTCATGGTCACCCCCTGCTCATTCATGGGTCTGAGAATGTGATACAGCAATCCGGGCTCATCTTTGGCCGCTATCATTAACGAGGTTTTGTCATCACCGCTGGCCGCCAATAATTGTTGACCAACAATTAAAAAACGGGTGGCATTGTCTGCCTGATCTTCAATTTTCTGATGCAGAATATGTAATCCGTACAAAGCAGCGGTGGTTTGACCTGCAATGGCTGCGGCGTGTTCACTGTAAGCAGCCCGTCGCGCGGCCTCGGCATTACTTGAGACGGCCACAGTTTCGATGTCCGGTGCATTATTTTTTAACCAACCGCGACACTGCGCCAAAGTTTGCCGATGAGAATATATAATTTTTATGTCATTCAGCCGTTGTTGTTTACTCATCAAGTAGTGATGAATCGGCAAATCTATTTCACCGCAAATTTTTAACGGTGATGACATAAACATATCCAGGGTGTTATTCACCGACCCTTCGGTGGAATTTTCCACCGGCACCACACCAAAATCAGCCACCCCGGCCTCCACTTCGGTAAACACCTGATCAATGCTGGACTCGGGCATGGCCTGAACGGAATGACCGAAATACCGGTAAGTGGCCATTTCCGAAAAGGTCCCTTCAGGGCCCAAATAAGCAATGTTCAAGGGTTTTTGCTGCGCCAGACAAGCGGACATGATTTCTCGAAACAACCGCACCAGAACCTCATCGGATAAAGGCCCCCGGTTACGTGCTTTCACCGCTCGCAGAACTTGTGATTCGCGTTCAGGTCGATAATAGACCGATGATTTGTCATTCTTCTTACTGGCGGCCACCTGATTGGCCACACCGGCACGTTGTGTGATTAAGTCTTGAATTTGTGTATCAATCTCATCAATTTGTGCCCGTAAACTGGTTAAATCAGGTTGTGCTTGATCGTTCATAACAGCGTTCAAAACCTTTGCATTAAAAAAATGCTATTTTACACGGTTGACGCTTGACAGGCTCACTAAAGACAAAAATAAGCCGAAAGTCTGGAGTCAAAACAATCGGCTTGGGCGTAAAATTATTTGCTGGCAAATTTATTCTTCAAAACCATCATCAAAAATTAAATCATTCAAATGAGTTCTGAACACAGAAATGGCATTGTCTATGGCGGCTGCCACCAAAATCCACTGGTTATTCGGACTTAAATCCATGCCCACGGGTCCGGCCAATAAATCGACATCTTTTACATCATCTTGTTCAATGTCGGCAAATTTCAAATCACCATCGATGACGCCGCGGGTAAATGACACCATACTGGAATCATCAAAGCCCAGGGCATAAATACGGCTGTCATCTGCATTGGCCATTATGGCTGTGGGCGCTTCCAATCCAATAAAATCTGCCGCTGCTTTGGTGTTGGCACCAACATAGGAAAGCTGGGCTGGGCCATTGACGGAAAATCGGGCCACTGTATTGTCTGCACGACCAACCACATACACATACTGATTGTCAGAAGTGGGCCACAAGGCTGCGGCACCACCTAAATTTTGGACACCGTTAATGCCGGACTTAAAGCTCTCGGCAAATACCAGGTGACCCGTAACATTATCACGCTCAAATACAGACAAAGAGGATGAGTAATCACCCGCCACATAGACTGCTGAACCATCCGGTGCCACCTGAATATCAATGGGCCGATCCATAAAAGAAACCGGCGGACCGGCATCCCCGGTGTCATTCACCAGGTTGGTTTCATGTTCAACATAGGTCAAGCTACCATCGCTGACCGACACTGAAAATACCGCCACACTGTCCGACAAACTGCCGGCAGCATATAAAAACTGGCCATCGGGGCTCAAAGCCATGGCGAACACTTCATCCAATCCCATGTTGTCAGGGCTGTTATTTTCAACCACTTGTAACAGACTTAACTGCCCACTGTTGACGTCGCGGCTAAAGACATTGATGGCGTGATCGCCGCTGGCGGCCACATACAGGGTTTCACCATCAGCAGCCATTTTTAAATCGCGGATTTTATTTAACAGTGCCGATTCAAAACCGCTTAATTGATTGTTGATGACTTGTCTGAGTGGCAATCGCCCTTTGTTAAACCCTAAATGCACCAGATGACCACCCTGATACAAAGTGCCCACATACACATCGTTCCCTTCAGGGGCAAAGACCACGTCAGTGGGACTGGTTAAAGCCGGAATACTGTTATTATCCACTCCCCGGTCCCGATCCGGTTTGGTTTGTTCATCCTGGTTGGCATCCATGATAAAAGCGGTCATCGGGTTATTCACCAAAGTGGCATTCACAGGATTACTTAACACCAGACGAAAGATTTCAATGTCTTCGGTTTCAGGGTCGGCCAGTATATCCACGGATATAACCGCCTCTTGTTGACCGGCCGGTATGGTCAGAACACCGGATGTCGCCACAAAATCACTGCCGGCCGAAGCTGAATCGCTTTGGGTGGCATAATTGACGCTCACATCCTGCTCATAACTTCTGGACAATTTCAGGTTAAAGTCATAACTAAGCACACCACTTTCAGGCTCAAAAATGACCTGATCATAGCCCCTTAACTGAGGTTGTCCGTCATCATCCAATATGGTTCCAACAGCCCGGTCAAATTGAATCACACCGAACTGTGAATTGGATAACACCACTTCAAATGTTTCACTGGGTTCAATTTGGGTGTCTCCACAAACGGGCACCACAACCGAGGCCTGAGTATTACCCGGTTGGAATTCTGCGGTGCCGTTTGAGCGGATATAATCCACATCAAAGTCACAATTATCATCACCCATGGCCGCCACCTGAGAGCTGTCGTCCATGGTGGTCCAATCAACCGTTACCGTGTCTTGCGAGCTTGCAGATAAGGTCACATCAAACATCAATGACACCTGCCCTGAATCGCCCTCGTGTATCGATGCCGGATTGATGTTAATCACCGCCTGATCACCGGTTAAATTCATCGGATCAATGTCCAGGCGTTCAGCCCGCCCATAGTCACCAATCAATATTTCGGCCACTTTATGACCGTTAATATAAATACTGGCCGGATCTCCGGGCCGTGCTTTGCCGTAGGTTCTCGGGTCTAAACTGTCCATCGGCACCCGCAAGGCATACAAACCATTGAGTGCATCAACCGTTCCCATTGAATACCTGGTTATGGTGAGCAGCTGGCTTTCTAAGTACAGACTGATTTCTGATTCGGCAGCCAATGGACCGCCAAACCAGGTGGCTGTTCCATACAACACATAATCAGGCTGAGACAGTTTAGCGTCAATTTTTTCAACACCAATTGTCATGAAGCAGATAATCAGTGTGATTTTAATTATTCGTTGCATATTCATCATTAATTTCCTGAGTATGAGTAGGTTGTAAAGAACAAATGGATATCGCTGACCCCTTTGCCATCACGCTCACCACCACCGCCTTGAATCAAGTTGCCCTCAATAAAGGTGTCTAAACCATCATTTGGATCATTCAAGAAACTGGCGCCCGGTATAATCATCATCCATTTACGGTTCCACACTGAACGTCCTATCAAGCGCGAACTTGAAATAATTTCACTGGTATCGAAGGGTTCACTGTAATGGTGGGCCCGGTATTGTGAATAACGCCTGATGTCAATGGCACTGCCCACCTGATTGTCAATAATCGGTAACCAGTCGAAAGTATCCAAATCACCCGAACCCAACGGTAAAGGCACCGGAATTTTTTGATCCACAATCTGCCATTCACGCATACTGAAATCATTGGCCGATGGTGACCTGAGAATATCAGCGCCCACCGGGAACAGATACATTCTGGGTGTATTGGACAACGACAAACCGGCATAATCCTCAAACCACGTGCCGACACCACGCACCCGGGTGCTAAACTGGCTGGCGTCATAGGCACTGTCTCCGGGTCCTAATTCATTACCGAAGAAATTCAGACCAAACAACACATTACTGTCAAATGTAATCACGATACCCGGCTGCGGACCGGCGCTTTCCGGTGCAAAGGGGCGTGCATAACGTCTGAATTCAGGGACATCCCATAAATTATCAACCCGGTGATCTGCCAGTACCTGACGCCAGGTTTCATCGCTGGTCTCATCTTTGGGAATCCGGAACAATTCATATCGCAGAGAGAATCGATTGGTTTCGACTTGCGGATTATTAAAGCCCATTTGGCTTTTTAATACACTAAAGTTCAGATTCATACGTGCCATTGGATCCGATAAACCTTTGGAACCAACCAGTGGTTCGCGCAGAACAATCTGACCAATACCGCGCTCACGGATAATGTCGGTTAAAAAGCCTTGCCCCGATTGTGCATCAGAACCCAGTAAATTGGTGTCGTAATCATAGGCTTTAGCCGCCATATAAACATAACGTGCGGCATTGTCAAAAGCAGCCCGGTATTTCTGCAAGGCATCATTGCGGAAAATTCTAAAGGCCATGTCTTCATAGCGGTATTCCTGAATTTCTGCAGCACCACGGCGTCGAAATGATTCAAGCTGTTTAAATATTTCGTAACCGCGGGTTAAGGTGGTATTAAATTTACCCACCAGCTGTCTGGCCGCTTCTGCCCGGGCAAATATTTCAGCCCGTAATGCCGGCTCTTTTCTTAGGAGAGCGGATATTTCACCCGCTGTATCATATAAATCTAACGCAGTTTCATTGAGCACCACATTAGTTTCAGCCGCATTACCCACCAATTCGGCTGCATAATCCGTGACACTGGCAACTTGCTCTAAGCCGTCAGCCACTTTATCAATGGCAAAAGCCGTGGCATCACCACCAAAATTAACAGCACAGACAGCACCTGAGGCCACATCACCACCGGCGGCTAAGCCGGCAATCATATTTCTGGGGATACACTCCGCGGTATTTTCAAAAGAAGTATCAATAACCTCTGCAGCGAAATGTCCGACTGCGGCAATTTTCTCCAAAGTAAATGAGGTCGCCTGCAAACTGGTTATTTCTGCAGATGCCTGATTCTGAATATCAATGTTTCTCTCGGTGATGTTAAATGTGGCTTCAAGTCCTTCTATACTGTCTTGAACATCTTGTCGCAACTTATCATAATCAATCATGGCCTGACGTACGGCCACCCGTGCCATCACCATTTCCTGTTGTATTTCTTGTAATTGACCGACGGCACGACGTGAACTGGTCCACTCTTCGGGTTTAGCAAAGGCAAAGCCCAGATCAGCTGATTCCACCGTTCGGTATTTAACATTAAGCGAATCGTTAACATTTAATTGACCTAAGGCACAACCATTGCCCAAAGGATTTCCGGCACAAGCCGGACTCGGCGCTGGGGGTGAGTTAATCGGTGCCGGCCCCATATTAAAGAAATTAATTCCACCGCCAACAGGACTAAAGGTACCGGTGAATTCTTTCACCACACCCACCGTGTTTTTATCTGGATCATAGCCAATACAATCACCATTTGAAGCCGTTTCGGTGCAGCTAAAATCAAACTCAGTCCCGGCTAAAGCCGGTGCATCAATGTACATATAATGGTACATATCAGGGCCGTTGTAGCCCGCCGGATAAGTGCCACCTGGACCAATGTCATCTTCATAAGGCAGGCCGAATATTTCAATCAATTGATTATTAAAATCATTTTCTGTGGCTCTGGAGTCACGGGAAATATCTTCGACGCTGTCTTGATTCTGGCGCATCATATTGGTAATTTGATTGGCAAAATCCCACACATCCACCAGACTGTCCATGGCTTCTATGGCACGCTCGTAAACCTGTTCAAAATGGGTTTCACCATTGGCCACGGCATCCGGATCAATATCAAACGGCACCATACCGGCGGCCAAGCCAAGAGGGTTGAGGCCACGATCAGCTTTATCAATTTGTGCCTGAATATTACTGTAACTGGCAACAATCTCATTCAGATCTAAGATATTAGAGCGCTCAATCACCTCAATACCCTGATGTTCCGGGTCATTGTCTTCGTGGGGAATAATGGCATTGGCGGTGACCCAATCAAAATAAGCCCCGCTGCCGGCGCGTCTGGCCCAGCCACTAACACCCCAGGCACGATCACTGTCACTGTCGGTATAACCCTGATATTGTCCGGACGGATCTTCTACATAAGCATTGCGGTAGGTCAGCTGCACGATTTCTGACCCGGTGCGGGCTTTGGCGGCTGCCGTTTCGGCAAACTGACGTTCATCCAGATAGTCCACCTGAAACGGTGAACCAGCAATACTGACACCTTCGGTTTTGTTTTCCCAGGTATAAAATGGATGGCGCAGTAAATTATAATAAATGTCGGTGGCGGTTAAATAATGACCCCAGGCATCACCATGACCTTGCGGAAACTGTTTAATCGCATCATAGACATCAATGCCGCCACTGTCATCAATATCTGAAATGTTGTAGCTTAGTGCATAGGCCACTTCGCCATCACCATTGGTGAAGTTCCACAATAAACGGTTATAAACAGGTGCCGCATCCACTGCACCTTGCGAATCATCGCGACCTCTTAGTAATGCCAGCTCTTCACTCAACAATGAATCTAATTGATTCTGGAACGTGAATAAGGTACTGGCAATGGTCATGGCGCCATTTTCACTGGTGATACCAATCATCGGATCCTGCGCATCGGCATAAGCTTCATTACCTAATAATGTGTAAAAATCAACCAGTTTTGAGGCCACTTGCAAGATGGCTTTGTTGACCGGCGGGTAATTAACCGGCGGCGTGGCATCCACACTGAGCGTCATGGCACGGTTCATGACCGTGGTATAAGCTTCAATTAAGCCAATGCTGTTGAGGTTATCGGGATCATTGTTCATGGCAATATCGCCTTCGTAACGCTCACCCAATTGAATCAGCATACTGGCATAGTTGTTGGTGGCGGCCTGACTGAAATTCTGAACCCGGGCATCAAAGGGGTTGAGGCGGTTCAGAACCCGTTTCACCCAACCTTCCGCTAATTGTGCCCGTTCATTAAGCGGCGAACCACCGGGTTGTCCGGCCCACAGACTCCATTCGGTGCTGTTGTCGCACGCCGGTAGGCCTCGGTATCTGGCCACATACCAATTATCGGACAAGGTTTGAATATTGGCACCAGCAATGGTGATTTCATTCGCCCCCATGGCATTGGCCACCGGAAATTTAATCCAGCCATTAAGTTGACCACTGTCGGGATTCGGTAAGGGTTGTGGTGGTGTGCCGTCATCATCGGGGTGAAAATACCACTCAAATTCAAGCGCATCGGGATTACCGCCAAAATCACCACTGTGTCTTAATACGATTTGTTCATCAAAGATATTTTCCGGCGCTATCACATTCAGCTGGCCCTGATAGCTCTTCACCAGTTGTGGCGGATCCGGCGGTTCCGGATAGCGCAAACAATCCACTCGGATGATGTTCAGACTGACCGGTAACGGATTTAAACTTGGGTCATTATTAAAGGCAATGGTCATAAACCCGTTGCCCTGGGCGCTGCCGGCGGTTAAGGCATTGCCTAAACCCACTGCCCGGTAAGGTTCAAGCACATAATCCTGGTTACTGTCTTGAAAACCAATTAACACATCATCGGCAGTCACCGGACGGCTGGCCTGACAAATTCGCTCACCTTCCTGAACAATTGAAGCAGTACAGATGGCCGCAATTCGGTTGGGATTACGGGAATATCTGAACAGGGCTTCAACTGCCTGATCCCAACTACAGTCACCAACAGAACCACAATCACCGGTAAACGAGGCTTCTTCACTGCCGTCACCACCATTGAGTTTTTTCAATGCCACCCGATCGTTTTTAGATAATACATTGGGCACCAATAAAGGTTCTCCCACGCCCCTTTCATCAAATAAGCCGATTAAAGTCAGCCTTTGATTCAATGGATCAAACGAGAGCCGTTTCTTAATCGATGCCGGTAGTTTAATGACACCGTCTGCAGAACCCAAAATCGATTTCAGACCATTGGTTTGTTGTTCTGTGGCAATTTCAGCAGGAATGGCTGCCAACCGCACAAACCGTGGCGATAAAGGATCAATGGTTTGAGCCAGCGTGTCCGTGGGTAAAGGATTTTCTAAGTTGCTGTAGATATCATCGTAAACCACTTCCACAGATGCCTGACTGCTGATGGCGGGCAAACCATTTTTGGGTTGCAATAAGGTCTCACCAATCACCAACTGCGGAATATCAGCTGGCCAGGTGATGTTATAACCCACCTCGATTGGAGAAGTCGGGTTAGCGGTACCACCCATATCAGGTGATAACCTGGCCAACCAGGGCACACAGGTACCGTCTAAATCCGGATTGCCATCATTGTCAATATCGTCCTGAATATCGTTGTTATCTAAGTCATAAAAATAACCGGGCTGTAAAGGATAATAATAGAGTAACGAACCACTGCCGGCTGATTTCGCCCACATTTTATTTTTATAATCCTGGAAGAACGGTGGTGGTGGCTGTTCACCCTGAGCTTGCCCCACCGCTCTGCTTTCTGCACAACTCGGTAAAGTCACCACCGGATAAGGTGGCGACACTGAAGTGGCGGCTGTTCCGGTGTAGTTAAACTGATTGAAACCGGCACCGGTGGCCAGCACTTCAAACACCCGAAACCGCCATTCCTGGCTCACTTCATCATAATATTTAACCAAAACATAAGGATCTGATGCGGCGTTGTCATCACCATTTAACTGACTGCCAAAATCAGACCGCAATGCAAAGATGGCTTCGTGGCCACTGCCGGTATTCGACGGTGCGAACAGGGCATGCTCATCATTGGGGTTATAACCCGGTAACTGAGGATTATCCTGAATATACAGACGCACCGATGGGTATTGAAGTGGGTCTAAAGGGGCTTGTCCCAACACTTCACCACCTTGTTCACTGGCAATAATAATTTTATCCGGATCAAACGGCCACTGTGGGTTATAGCGCACCGGTTTATCGGGCCAAAATACCCCGCGGTAATTATTATGATACCAGGCCACCACCATTTCTCTGCCCACGTCCTGAGGCCGTGATGACGCCACCCGGTTCACCGGAATAATGTCACCGGTTCTGGCCACACGGCTGTATGCGGCACTGGTACCGACACCATCATAGAAAGCCAATTCATTCACCACATAACCACTGCGGCCGATTTCATTGTGATAAGCATCGGTAATTTTTGTGCCAATGGTGGCGGCTTGATTGTCTTCAAACAAAGGTGCTGCCGTAAAAGGTAAAGTTCTGACCACTTCCACACTGACAGAATAAAGTGATGGCTCGGGTGTCGGGCCATTAAAATAGGTAAGGGTTGAAAACCCGGATGTCATATTATTAAAGACCCGGTTATTCACCTCGGCGGCACCGCCGGCATAGACTAAATCAAAAAACAGGGTATCACCGGACGCCGGTTCTACTTCGACCGGGGCACCCGATACATGAACCTGATAACAATTAGTAACGACCACATCATCACAGGGGGAAGTGGGCCAGTTGGCACTGCCGATGGTAATCACCCGATTGTCATCTTGCGGCGATGAACTGACACGCCAGTGAATTTCTATTTCAGCCACCGGTTGTAATGGAATTAAACGCCCATCAGGTTGACCGGGAATGGGTTGTGACCAATAAAATAATTTTTGCGCATCAGCCGGGTTTAGTTTCACCCCGTCCTGATAAAAATCAGGTAATAAGGTGGCACTCTGAACATAGGCATTGGTGGGTGGTATTAATGGCACGCCCACTGGCCAGGATTCAATCTGAAACGGCCGTCCATCCAAACCCCAGCTGGTGACGAACATATCGGTTTCACCCTGACCGTTAAATCGCATATCTTCACCAAACAAGATACTGGATTCAAAGTTACCGGTAATATACAACGCTGACAGACCATCGGTACTCATATCAATGCCCTGCTCTTGCTCAATCTCACCGATGATGGCCGGATAAGAATCATTGGTATCAAACGTGTCTCCACCGGTTACCCAACAAGCCACACCATCATCACGGTAGGACAATAAAAAGACATCGTCTGTGTTGCTGTGGCTATAAATTGTTTCGTTATTAATGTTATTGCCCAGACATTGGTTATCTACATTTTGAAAAGTCATGGCACCTGAAAATGTACCAATTTGATAAATATTGCCATCTTGGTCCAATGTTACGCCTGCACCCACAGATTGACTGTCTGACTGTGATGTTTTAATCCACTCACATTTAAAATCAGGACTGACTGTGGTGTTTAAATTCGCCACAAAGGCGCCTGTCGGTAAGTTTTTATTACAATAGCCGGTGCCACTGACCATGTTAGTACCTGAAACCGCCAGCTTACCGGTGGCGGGATTGAACGCAACGTCAGCAATTGACAAATCCGCCGGCAACGAGCTGGATGCCCCAATCACCGGATTACTGGTCAGGGTTTGAGAAACCTCAAAGGCAAAATTTTCCGCCGAACCGGTGCCTTTAATTTTAATGTTATCAAAATGCCAAAAATCACCACACGAGAATGTACTCACCCCTTTCAGAAATACCAACCGCGCACCATTGGGCTTGATATGAGCCGGAATGTTATACGTAAAGGTGCCGGTGGTGTATAAAGCACCACCGCCATAAAATGTCTGTAAATGATAAAGACCATGGCCGTTTTGATCTGCTAAATACAATTCAAGGTTTTCACCAATATCCGGGCGTTCAGAAAAAGGATACCGGCCTTCAAAAATATCCACACTGATGGTGTAATCTTCAATCTCAGTGGTATTAAAATAACTGCTGTAAATAAAGGTATTATTGAGCCAGTTGGTATCATTATTGTATTGGGGTACGCCCGAGATAAAAAAATCACGGCTGCTATTGCCCGGTTTGTTGTGTTGTCGAACACCATGGGCTCTGGCTGAACTATAGGGGCAGGAATTGTTATTATAATTACTGTACCAACCCGGTGGAAAACCGTAATCACCCACACCTTCGAAATCTTGTTGGTAAATATCCACCTCACCGGTGCTGTCTCCAAACACATACATTCGGCCACCGGCATCCACTTCCATGGCGGTGGGTTTTTCGCCATGAGTTGATTGGCTGCCACGGTGTCTGGCCCATTGCCAGTCACCGTCATGTTGAATACGGGCGATGAACAACTCAGAACTTTTACTTCCCAGTCCGGTGTTAAAGTTTTCAGAACCGATTTGTGCACGCACACGAAAATAACCGGAAATATAAATCGAACCTTCTTCCGGCGGAATCACCGTGGAATCACCTTCAATGGAACGGACGAAACTGGCTTCACTTTCATAACCATTGGTGCCAATTTTTTCCACCCATTGCCACTCCCCGGCACCACTGGCTTTCGCCACAAAGCCGTTGTGAACATCACTTTGGGTGACTACATCATCCGCACCGAAGTCACTGGCACCATAAAAGGCACCGACCACATACACATTATCAGCGGCATCTACCGCCAGATCACGCGGGATATCCTGAGAAGAGCCACCGGCTTTAATCGCCCACTCAATATCACCATTAATTTTAACCTTGAGTAAATAGATGTCCTTGAGACCGGCGCTGTTTAATTCAAAGTCACCAAACTGGGCGGTGCCTTCAAATTGACCCAGGACATAGGTGGAACCGGACGCCGATGTCTCAATCGCTATCGCGTTATCAAAACCCACACCGCCGCCGCCATTGGGCCATCCGGCCTGAACAACCGGTGTCAGCAATACCATCAAGGCACAAAAACTTATCAGTGAACGTTTCATTGTTTGTTGAATTTTCATTATTATCACCTTATTGGTTTAATATCGCGGTGGAAGACACTTGTGTCAGCCTGAAATCACCACTGACAAAAATGGCATTTTTATGTAAGCCCGTCAGCGTCTCGCTGAAAGTCCCGCCCATGATGGAAACACCCCAACCGGGTGGATCTGCCACATCCGGGTATTGCGGATTATTGACGGTAAATAAAAACGCCATTTCACGGGTCACCTGAAAGGCTTCCTGTTTATAATTAAGAAATTGTGCATCTAAATTGTCATGATCGGGATGGTATTTATGACGAAACGGATTGGTGGGCAAATTTGGATCAATCAATAAGCTGACATTGACCTGATTACCGGGTTGAAACGCTCCATTCATCTCAATATCCGCACCATTAAAATCATAGGCCACAGTACTGTAACGGATACCGGCAGATTGCCCGCTGCGTTTGGTGATACCGGAATAATTTGGAATCAATTCATCCCGGGTCAACAGCACATAGCGACCCGGTTCATCCACTTCAAACAAACTGGGATCCTTGGGACTCACACGGTAGGTACCGTCTTGCCACATTTGCACCACATTTTTGATTAATTTCACCCGGCCGGTGGCATCCACATGCATCATGACGCGTATTGGAAACGGGTCACCGACGGGCAGCGGATTGACACCGCCGTTTTGAGCCTGACTGACTGCCCGCACCCGGGCTGTACCAATCCACAATCCAGCGTATGAATTTTGATTGGCTGCTAATTTATTCGCATCACGTTGATCGGCACCTGTGGGCAACACCAATGGTTGCAAGGTGTTACCACCAGCATGTATCAATACTTTGGCACCCTGTTCATTGGTGATTGAAAACACCTGTTCCATGCGCTGTTCACTAAAAGCCAAACGATTCACCGCTAAGGTCACCACCAAATCTTCACCGGGTTGCAGCTCATAAACTTTAGTCACTGGCAAATCAGGCCAGGCTTTTTCACCGGTTTCTAAATCAACATTCAGAAACTTCATGGGTAAAGTTGAACCGCCCAGCCGGTTTAAACTCACAAAGTTCGTCACATCACTGAGGTTACTCAGTATTAAATCCATTTCCGTAAATGCCTGACGAAATTCCATGGATTCTCCCTGCTCAATGGTGGCATTGATCATGCCCTGATAGCGAGAGGTTCCATGGGTGTAAAACCAGTAAGCTTCACCGGATTTCATGCGCTCCAGATAAGGTTCCTGAACAGCTTCCCAGACACCTTGCGGATTTAATTTGTAAACCGGTTGTCCCTGATGGGCCGCTGAATTGGCAAAAAAATCACCAAAACTGGGCTCCTGACCAGCCACTAAAGGAAATCCGGTGAGGGTAAAACCGTTGGTGCGCCATTTTTTCTTCACATACACCGGCTTACCGGTGATGTTAATGGTTTTTGAGCTATTGCCCTCTAACTTAATCAAATAAGCTTGATTAGGTGATATGGTGTACAAATTAGACAAAAATGCTTCCGGTTTGGGTTCTGGAAAATAGCCAAACCAACCTTCTAAGTTCAGCAACCCTTCAGCCGGATTAACCAAAAAGTCACTGCCCAGTTTCTCCGGAATCCATCGCCACACACTGGCCACCGGAATGCCTGAAAAAATGGTCTCAATGTCATTGTTTTCGGGTTCAATTTCTACATAAACCGCATTCCAACCCGGGTGTAAATCTATACTTTGGGTGATTGTGGCCACACCGGCTCGGCCACTACTGAAACTGGTTAACCCCAGCACCATTAATCCGACAAAGATGAATGCATTGAATGTTTTAAAATTTGATTGATTCATGGTTGAACTCCTGCTTGTACGGGCATCGCCGGGGGTTGCTTGTCATTATTCTTTGGCGCAGTATTAAGCGGTTGAATCGCCATCAACAACGCTTCATTAATTTCGATGTGGGCGTTATTTTCGATGTTGGCTAAAAAGGCTTTCTTGGCAGCGGTTTGTTTGTCTGCCAATAATTTTTGTTTAATGCCGTCTGCAATTTGCTCGAAATGGGTTTCCTGAATATTTTCAGATGCCACCAATCGCACCAGATAATAGCCCCGGTCGGTTTCAATCACATCGGACATGTCGCCATTGTCTGATAAATCAAAAACCGCTTGGGTAACTGCTTCAGGCCACTTATAGGCCCGGTTTGGGTGTTCGATTAACCAACCAATCACACCACCCTGGTACATGGTGGAACGGTCATCCGAATGCACGCGCGCCAGTTCACCAAAATGTGTTTGGTGTGCCGGCAAACCCGCTGCTTTGTTTTTAACTGCTATCAATTCATCTTTAAGTGCTTGTTTATCTTCATCTGACATAGAAGAACTGAATTCTTTAAAAATCATGGCACCACGCCGTCTCGCCGGTCGGTTATATTTCTTTTTGTTTTGTTCAAAATAATCTTTGGCTTCAGCCGTAGAGACCGTGATTTGAGCCAAGTGGTTATTCAAACTGGTTTCTAAAAACTTATCCACCACAGTCTGACGATAAATTTTTTGCACCAACGGATCTTGATCAATCCCTTTTGCCAACGCTTCATTCATCAACAGTTTTTGATTGATTAAAAACCTCAGCAAAATTTGTTTTTGCTTCAAATCCTGGTATTGACCGGCGGAATGACCACCACGTAATGACATCTGGGTGATAAAATCATCCTGCGTTATGACAGAATCATTCACCACCGCCAACACATCGGCGCTACGTTCAGTTGATTGTTTTGGCCAATCTACCCCGGCTAAATACCAACCTACTGCGCCGGAGGTAATCATTAAAGGAATCATCCACATTAATTGTTTTCTCATGGTGTCACCTGTTCAAAACCATTTTTAAAGATATAGAGAATCAAGGCATCCACATCTTCAGCTATATTATTCGCTAAGGAAGTTTCTGTGCCTGTAACCAGTTGTGCGCTGACCTCGTTAACCACTTCAGTGTCTGCTGAATAAGCCAAAGCCGGATCAACTTGTGCCTGTAAGGTAAAGACAGCGGTGGCATTGGCGGGTAAATTGGCACCGCCGGTGATACCGAACTCATCCACATTGATACACACCGCACCATCAAATCCCTGGCATTGCCAGCTGGCATTAATCAGTCCGGCGGGCAGGTTTTCTGTGACAATAACATCACCGGCATCCACAGAGCCTATGTTGTCCACAGTAATTTCATATTCAACCCAAACACCCGGTTCAACAATCTCTAAATGATTTGTTTTCTGAATACGAACATCAATCCCGGTCAATAAATCAGTGGTTTCTGAAGCCTCATTATTGATCAGGTACGGATCCGCATACGCACTGCTGATGTCACTGCTAAACACGACCTGACCGGGCGCATTAGCCAATAACATCATACTGACCTCAGTGATTACCGCACCATTCACCGGCAATTCAGTGACAGCACATTCCAACTGATCTCCGTTAAGTTGACAACTGGAATCCGGCGACACCACGATAATGTCATCCTGAAGTGTCGGTATGTCACTGACACTGAAAAGATTTCGTGCAGTGGAAGGACCGTGATTGATGAACTGCAAACGGTATTGAAGTCTTTGTAAAGAATCGGGATCAAAGGGATCAATGTTGTCACTGATTAATACCTCAAGGTCTGCCAACTGGGTGATGGCATCCGAGACTGTTACACTGTTGTTATTCGGATTGATATCCGTGACCGGCACGGACACACTGACAGTCGCTGTATTGCTCAATGTTCCAGTGGCATCAGGGTCCAACATGGCGGAAATTACATAACTAACCTGTTCACCCGGCGGAATATCAACCATCTGGTTGATATCTCCCTGACCGGACAACGAACAAACAGCCAGCCCGGTAGGTATACAAACCCAGTCAATGTCACTTAAACCGGGCATTAACTGATCAGTGACCGTAATCTGTTGACTGGCACTTGGCCCATGATTCATCACAACCACTTCAAAATCAACTGTTTCACCGGCCACAATCGGATGGGTTAATATTGTTTTATTAACCGACAAATCCAGTTCTTGTGTGACTTGTGTGCTCACCGAATCGGTATTGTTTGACAAATCAGTGTCGGTGTTAAAACCTTCTTCAAACACAACCGCTTCAACCGTATTGTCTATTTGACCGGTAAAATACGGATCAACCAGAGCCGTCACAGTAAAGGTGACATTGCCATCAATGGTGACGTTGACTGTTTCAGCCAGGTCGCCACTGCCACTGGCATCATCACATATTGAACGTCCACTGGCCGCACAGGTCCAGCTTGCTTGCAACAGGTGGTTGTCCAAATCGTCAATGACCTGCACGCCGAGTGCGTCTGAAGGCCCTGTATTACTCAGCACAATTTCATATTGAATCATTTCACCGGCAATAATATCCGCGGGCCCAGACTTGGTCACCGCCACCTCAGTTTCAATGATGATTTGGGTGCGGTCTTCGGCGGTGTTATCAAGCGGATCATCTTCCACCGAACCCGGCGGCATCAGCATCATCGCCTGATTAACTATCTCGCCACGGGCTGAAGGATGTACATGAGCACTGACCACCGTTTGTGCTGAAGAGCCGGGTTTCATGTATAAATTAACGCTCACCACATCGGCTTGACCCGCCGGTGTCAAACACTCGGCTTCGGCCACCAGGCGCAATACGGTCATGGCATCATCTGATGGACTCAAAGTAAACACATAAACACCATCCGTTAATAGAGATTGCGGTTCACTCATGGCCAGACCGGGATCATCCATGGCAAAATAAGTATCGACACGGGTCAACAGACCGGTGCTTTCATCGCGCTCGTACAGGTTCACGGCGGCAGCGGTTTCATTGGCTATCAATAAATACCCACTGTCCGGTGTCAAAGTGATTGAGGATGGCATTACCATTGAACCTCCCTGACTGTTGGACACATCCAGGTTATCAAGATAGTTCAACGCACCGGATTGCTGATCCTGATCAAATATTAAGACACGTTGCGCACCGGGGGCCAGGGCATATAGAAACTCGGCATTGGGGCTTAACAACAACTGTTTCAAATCATCCATTGCCGGCAAGGTGGTGCCATTGTTGCTGTCACCACCGCGTAGCACGGTTTCAAAAGACAGCACTTGCGTGTTTAAATTTCTTGAGAACACGGCAATCGCATCAGAATAATCGGCGGCGGTATATAAATAGCGGCCATCAGAAGTCATCGCCAAATCATTGATGCCGATGATGACATTACTTTCCGGTACGATGGTGCCGAAACCATCTTTCACCCGCTCAACAAAACTAAGCTGACCGGTGCTTTGGTTGCGACTAAATACGGTAATGGCTTGAGAACCTTTGGCAGCCACATATAAACCTGAGTTATCGGGCGTTATCAGCAACCGGGTGGGATCAAGTAAACCAGCAACGCCGACATCATCGGCATTGACCTGTCCGATTAACTGCAAGACATCGTTGTCGATTGAGAAAATATAAATGGCATCACTGTCTGTATCAGCCACATATAGATAGGTTTCATCTTGGTCATAACGCATGTCTGAAATAGCCGCTAAACCAGTGAGTGTCATGTCCCCGGGAAAGCTGTCACCTTCGACCACTTCACTTAACAGGTTTAGCTCACCGGCCGCTGTTTTTTCAAACAGTGCGATTCGAGTCGGTGTGCCTCCGGCCAATAATAAACGGTTTCCTGCGGCATTCAGTCGCATACTGGTTGGCCCATTAAGCACATCGAAATCAGTCACACCATATTCAATGTTTAAACCGATTGGATCCGGTGCTGCACAAGACCAGGAAACTGAGCCACTTTGCATACCGGCGGTGGTGGTAGGAAAGACAGGAATATTGTCTTCCAATAACGGATATACCGCACTGGGGCCGGTGCTAAACGCATCAATGGTATACTGTAAATCAGTACCGGCCACCACTTCCGTTAAGCCATCATCTTTGGCCACAATCAGATTGCTGTGCGGTTCCAGAATGTCGTTGTCAGTGGCGATGTTATCATTGGGATACAATTCAATGGTATCCTGATTGGTGACAGCGGTCGCAGAATTACTGATCTGGCCGGTGGCGGTATCTAATACTGTACCGGTTAAGTAATAGGTTACATACCCGTTGGCCACAATATCAGCCACATCGGACAACTGGCCCTCTCCAAAAGCCCCGCACCGAGAACCGTCTTGTATCGCCATGACCACCAGATCATCACCCAGCGCGTACAGATAGGCACCATCATCCGACAAGGTTAAATGTTGCACTGAAGTCAAGCCTGTACTGTCTGTGGCGTCGTAGCTGGCTGAAGCTGCTTGGTATTGGTCGGCTTGCCACTGGTGTAAATTAAGTCGACCCAGGCCTGCTAATGCCAGATAAACCTGTTGTCCCTGGTTGTTTAAAATCAGCGCTGAAGGTGCTGAAGCAGCGGTTAAATCAAGTTGCTGCTGAAGCAGCCATTGATCAGTATCGCTGTCATAATTCAACAGTGTTAATTTATCATCACTGCCGTCGGTTACCAACACCCGATTGGCATGCGTGCTGATGGCGGTTGGTTGTTGCAAACCACCCTGGGGTAATTCGAAGTTTTGGATAACCGCTTTTGGCGTTAATAAGCCATCACTGTGATTGCGCTCAAATGCCGCTAATGACTGGTTTAATCCTGCGGTAGCAAACAATATCTGACCATTTTCATGCAGAGCCAGATGTTGTACGCCGGTGAGACCTTCCGTACCGCTCACAATAGCCTCATGTGTTAATAAACCGGTGGCCAGCGAGCGACTGAATACTCCGATACCATTATCAAAACTGGCTGCTGTGTAAATAAAACGATCATCCGCTGAAATTAACAGGTCATAAACACCACCCAAACCATTTACACCGGATACGCCATCAATTAACACATCTTCAAATGTCATTACACCGGACCCATAAATGGTGAACATAACCAATGCATCCTCTAACGACGAACTGACATACAAATGGCGTTGATCATGACTAAGTACCATCTGATTGGCCCCTTCAAGACCATTGACGCCACTGTCAGTACTTAAAATTCGATGTAATTCCAGCAAGCTACCGTCACGTGGATCTCGCTGATAAGCAACCACTGCCGTTACACCACCTGATTGTCCCACCACATAAGCCGCTTCACCATTGGCCGTAATCACCATATCCGCATAATTATCTAAATCCTGGTATAACGTGAAATCGGTTAAACCATCACTGGGTTGCAACAAACCTGTCTCCGGGGTGGCTGTACAGGTCCAGCTGACATCACTGATGGATTCCGGTGCCACATCGGACACCAACACCTGACGTGCATCCGAAGGCAGAATGTTAGGATCAGCACTAACGTGGCTGGTATTCTCATTACGAACCACAATCTCATAAGTTACTTGCGTGCCCGGTATAACCTCCGTCAGACCATTGTCTTTTGTCACCACCAAATCAACCGCCGGTGCCAGTAAGGTGTTATTGTCAGTGGCTGTATTATTGTCGATATTGGGATCACTGATGGCATAAGCAGGCAGTGATGAAGACATCACCGTAGCGGTGTTTGAGAGTAAACCGGTGGCATCCGGACGTAATTGACCGGTTGCAACAATTTCCACCTGAGAACCGGCCGGCAAATCAACAAATTCATTAACGTTACCCTGATAAATCTGTCCTGACCGGCAAGCAGCGCCGTTAACGGGAAAACATTCATAACTGACACTGGAGAATTCGGCCGGGAATATATCCGTTACCTGAACTTTTTGTGCATCACTGGGTCCATCATTACGCGCAATAATGACGTACGTGACTTCTGACCCGGGCGCCACACCGCCTTCACCATCTGCCAGTGAATAAGCATAGCTTAAAGCACCCACCTGTGATCCTGAATCGGCCACATCGAAACCACTGAGGGTGTTTGACTGACTGGCCACTGCAAATAACTGGTGTCCATCGGATGTGGCAAACAGTCCACTGACACCATCCAGACCATCAATCATTTCACCCGGTTGACCGAGGGCATCCCCTTGATGCAGTGCCTGAGCAAATTGCAGTGTTCCATTGGCTGAATCCCGATCAAAAC
This sequence comes from uncultured Marinicella sp., assembly GCA_964557625.1. GTDB lineage: Bacteria > Pseudomonadota > Gammaproteobacteria > Xanthomonadales > Marinicellaceae > Marinicella. Next base: position 10,816 of record CAZLAW010000002.1, on the reverse strand, counting down.
GTACCAAAGTGTTTTCTAATTGGCCGGCCACATACAGTGCTGATTCATCCGGGCTCAATACTAAATGCGTGGCATTGGACAGCCCTTCAACCTGGCTGGTGCCGTTTTGTTTGTATTCAATAAAGCTCAACTCACCGGTACCCGAATCACGCGAGAACACCACCAAAGCTTCGTCTGCCGCTCCCAGTACATAAACATAATCTCCGCCATTTTGTGTTGACATCACCAATTCTGTGGGTCCCACCAATCCACCGATACCCGGATCACTTTGTTGGTAGGTTTGCAAATAACTCAGTTGACCATAACCCTGGCTGTTGGCGTTCGGATTACGTAAAAATACAGACACAGCGTTATCACTGTTGGAAGTTACATAGACATGCTTGCCGTCTTGTGAAACCACCACATCGCTGATGGCTGCCAGACCGCTCACACCGGCCACCGCATGTTGTAATTTTTGTTTAAACGTTAATCGGCCGCTGTTTTCGCCGCCGGTTTGGTCAATCGCAAACACAGTAAGTGATCCGGTCAAAGGCCCGCTGGCATACAAATGTGCACCATCTGCACTGATGGCTAAATCGCTGACACCTTCCAGTCCTTCAACGCCAAACACACCACTGGATTGTTTCTCTAAGAAGCTGAGATGGCCTGTACTTAGATGTCGTCGCATCACCACCACCGAATTGTCGCCACTGCCGGCGGCATAAACGGTTTCACCTTGCGGGTGCAATATGACGTCTGAAACACCCAATAATCCCGACACACCGGTCTGGCCGTTAATCACCGCCTGCTCAAAGTATAATTCACCAAAATCAGCGGCAAGCTGATTATCGACCCGTGAAAAGACACCGATGGCATTGTCACCGCGGGCAGCTGTGTAGAGGTGTTTGTTATCACCGGTTACACGAACTGCACCTAATAAGCCATCATACAGCGCCAAACCATCGGTTTTAGTGATACTTAAATCAGCACTGGTGTTGACTTCATTGATATCATCATCGGTGTTATTGCTGGTATCAGTTTCTGATCCCACACACTGAGTGACCGCACCTGAAAAACCCTGAGTACAGGCGTAAACACCGGCTTCGTTAACAATTTGGCCGGTGGCATCGCTGGCCACTTCAGCCGTAAGCCTGAATATCAACTGTCCCTGTGCAGCGACGCTCACCGGTACACCTTCGCTGTCATTATTTAGAGAAATGTTACCCACACCCGAAGCCGGACATTGTGAATCGGCTCGGCGCTGGTACACACTGACGGCATGGTCTTGGCTGGCCGCTGCATACACAGATGATCCATCATCGCTGAGGGCGATGCCCATCACACCATTTAAGCCATCGGTCTGGCCGGATTGATCACTGAGAATACCGCCGAATGTGAGCAAACCTGTTTCAGTATCTCGTCCAAACCATAATAAGGCGTCTGCCTGTTCTGCTGCCACATACAAGTGACGGCCGTCAGCGCTTAAGTTAAGATTGGCTGGGCTGAGCAAACCCACTACATTCTGCTCACCTTGTGACAAAGAACCGATTAAACTTAATTCACCATAATTAGGACTGCCAACAGTGTGATCTCGGTCAAATACAAAGAGTTTATTTTGACTGGCTGAACTGGCATAAACATGTTGATTATCCGGACTCACCACAATCGCTGATAAACCAGACAGATTAACCCCAGCCATCGACTGATCAACCTTGTTCTGGAATACTAATTCACCGGTACCCGGGTTTCTTTGGTAGACCCCGATGGCTGATTGATTAAGACCCAGGGTATAAACCGTATGACCATCTTTGGCTACGGCCACAGCATTGATACCGGTTAAGCCATCCGCTCCGTTAACACCTTGTTGAATCGTTTCAACATGACTCAGCACACCACTGTTTAAATCACGATTAAACACCACCACAGCTGCATCATTTGATCCAGCCGCATAAACAAAAGCACCGTCATCAGACGCCGCTAAAGCCAGGGGTTGATTAAGACCAAATACACCATTTGAAAAATGTTGAGCTTGTTCAAACTGTAGTTGCAAACCACTGTTATCTGTTGCTGAGATTTGCACCACCGCGTCAGCCACCTGAGATGCCACATAGATGTCATCGTCAATAACCATAATATCCCGCGCACCGGCTAAAAAATTCAGACCATCTGATGCCAGGCTTGCGACCTGGCTTAACTCACCGGTTAATTCATCAATGGCAAAAGCGCTGACGGTGCTATCCAAAACACTGACCGATAGTAAATGGGGGCCTAATCCGGCTAAATTATCATGATATGCCACAGCAGCAACACCCAAAAGCCCCGACACATTGCTGTCACTGTTTAGCAATACCTGGGTTTGTTGCAAAGAACCTGATCCGATGGCTTCACAGGTCCAACTCACTGTATTAGCATTGAATTTTTGATTTAAGACGTCATACACCTGAATGGTTTCTTCGGTGCGACTTATGGCATCACTGGGACCGTGATTATTGACCACAATTTCATACACACTTGATTGACCCGGTACGGCAGATATTTGACCATCACTTTTGGTCAAACTTAAATCGTACATCGGTGTCAATGTCGTGCTATCGTCATCACAGACATCTTTGTTTGCATCTGTGGGACAGAGACCCGCATTGTCATTAAAGGTAAAATTATCTGGTGGAATCACCCGACCTAATGTCAGTAAATCACCCGTGGCATTGGCTCGGATGGTGGCATCGATTTGGTAGGTTATTGTGCCGTTGGCACCAATATCAACACGATCAATGATGTTACCACTGCCTTGTGCGGCACAACTTGATCCCGAACCTAACACAAAGCCATTAATTGCATGATCCGCAAAACCGGCCACATACACATGACGACCATCGTAACTGGTGATTAAGTCATAAGGCTGGGCGTAACCAAAATCATTGTTTAAACCGTCTAATTGGGACTCAACCACGGTTAAATAACCATAAGTGGTGCTGTTGGGGTTGTCATCACGATCTAACACCGTAATGGCATCATCAAATTCAGCCGCCACATAAGCGCGGGTATCATCCGGGCTCAGGGCAATGCGTCGAACACCACTGATAAAATCAAAACCACCGACACCGTCCTGATATGTTTTTATAAGCGTCAACTGACCGAACTGATTACTGCCCGGATTGGACACCCGCTGAAACACTGAAATCTTACTGTCATTGGCTGATACCACATAGACATGGGCACCATCGTCACTGACCACCACATCCCGCGGCTGGTCACCTGCGGTTAAATTACGTCCTATGAATTGCAGACTTCCATCATTTGAATCTCGCGATAAAACAACCACGGCATCATCGATGGCTGAAGCCACATAGAGATGTTCTTGACCCGGTGATAAGGTGACTTTCATGGCACCGGCCAACCCTGACACGCCCGGATCGCCATTGCTAATACTGTTTTGTAATGTGAGAAGACCGTTACTTTCAATTTTATAATGGGTCACTGAAGCCTGATACCGGGCTGAGATATAAAGATTCTGACCACTCTGATCAATCACCATATCTGACACACCCAATAAGCCATCGGCTTGATTAGCCTGGTGTTGATAACTATCCACAAAGCTTAAATTGCCCAGACTGTCACGTTCCAGTACGGCTAATGTACTTTGATCTGAACTGGCCACATAAATAAATTGATCATCAGGCGTCATGGCAATGCTATCGGGGTCTTGCAGCTCAGTAAAATTACCAAAGTTATTAAAGTAACTGTATTCAAATGTAAGATGCTCGGCGGCAGTGTCAGAGGTGTTGCCTTTGTCTTTATTCCGTTTAAACTGTACCACCGCATCACTGCCTAAACCGGTGGCATATATATGCTGACCATCATGGCTCATCACCAGGGCACTGGCACCCAACAAACCATCCACCTGATCGCCTGAAGTGCCTGAAATATAATCACCTTCGCGTTCGGATTCCATAAAGGCAAACAAAGGGTCAGGCTGACGACGTTCAAACACCGACAAGGTTTTTGGATTGTTGCCACGCGCGGTGGTTAATACATGTCGGCCATCGGGAGTAAACTGTGCATCGGTTAAACCGGCTAATCCGGTATAGGTGACTTGTTCGTGGCGACTCAATAAGCCCTGAGTATTGCGCAACAGCACATACATTGACGAGTCACTGTGATTGGCATAAATCACATGCTCTCCGTCAGGGCTGACTGAGACCGTATCAACACCGACCAGGGTTCCGGTGGTGTTATCCAGGCCTAAATTAGTGTCATCATAACTAACGGCCAGACTCAGGCTGTTGTCCATAATATCCCGGCTGACGACGATCGCCTGATGTGACCCTGAAGCGGCTAAATACAACTGCTTGCCATCGGCGCTGATGACCATATCGTGAATGGCTGTTAAGCCGGTCATTGTCAGGGTAAAGTTTAAATCCGACAATTCACCAAAACCTGAATCCTGGTCATCATTATTTCGACCATAAGCCGTTATATCTACCCCATTTAAATCGGCCACATATAAGGCTGAACCGTCCTGGCTGATAACCATGGAACCTGCATCAAGGTGATTATACGTTTCCTTATGGGTTAAACCGCCGGTGTTGGTGTCGCGGTTATAACTTTGAATTTCACCATCACCACTGAGGTACAGATGTCGCCCATCCGGGCTGATTTGCATCATTCCGGGGGTTGCCGGCATTTGATCAGTGACGATACCTTGATAACTCAGTTCACCAAAATCAGAAGCCTGGTTGTCACTAACACGGGCAAAAATAGAGACCACCGCCACCGATGAGCTGCCCGAATCATCCATAGACAACACATACACAAACCGATCAAACGGTGACACCATGATCTGCAGAGGATTCTTAATACCATCCAGACCATTTTCACCCTGTAATAAAGATTGCATGTTCAGAATTTGACCAAACTGGTTATTTAATAGCGTGCTGCGTTGATAAACTTGCAAGCTGCCTTTAATGGGGCCGGCACCATCGGTATCGGGACTGCCCACATAAATGTGATTGCCGTCACCACTGATGCTCATGGCCGTACCCGGCAACGTTTTCAGTGAACTTTGTACCCAGGCTAAGTTACCCGGTATGGGTGACACCGCATCACATGTCCAGTTAATGTTTTGTAATTGTGGCGGGAAAATGTTTTCCACCTGCGCACCAAATAAATGATCGGGTCCCTGGTTGGCAATTCGCATGGTGTAAGAGATGGCATCCCCGGGTACAGCTGTGTTTCTGGAATCAGAATGGTCAATCACAATTTCAGCCTCACCACTGAGTGAATATTCAGCGTAATCTTCGTTATTAAGTGGGTTACTGTCCGTTCCGGAAGCGGTGGCAATCGCACTGTTATAGACCTGACCTTTAGCTCCTGATAAAGTGCTGACATCAATGGTAAAAATGGCTTCATCATTGACCGCCAGATCAATATCTGTATTGATACCTTGTCCTGTCACAGGTCCAGACTGACTACAAGATCCGGCTCCATTGACAACACAAGTCCAACTGGCAGTGGTTAAATCCAATTTACTGCTGTTAAGATTATCGACAACATTAACCTGAGTATCGCGAGATGGGCCTAAATTTTTGACCTTAATTTCATAACTTAAATCAACCACAGAGCCGTTAATCACCGCTGCTGTTCTTTCTTTCTTCAGTTGAATATCTGAAGCCCCAACCAAATCGGTGGTGTCTATGGCAATGTTATTGTTAGGATCAGCCTCAGTCACACCATTGGGTAAAGTGGCCTGAGCACTGTTACTGAGGGTGCCACTGGCTTCACTGTCAATCGTGGCGTTAACTGTGAATGTCACAGATGTTTGCGCATCCAAATCAACCAACGCATGTAATTCATCATCATTAACAGTGGTTGTTGGTCCATTCAAACCACACGCTGTTGTGCCTGAGGTACAACAGGCGCCCGGCGCATTGGCTTCACAAAACCAGTGAATACTGCCCGGCACAAAGCCCGCCGGTTGTGACTGAGAAAACAAGTCCAATACATCATCCACAGCCACTTGCTCAACATCAATAAAACCGTCATTAATCACTTCAATCTGATAACTGATTTGGCTGCCGGGAACTGCCGTTGTCATTTCATCGGTTTTGGTTACCCTCAAATCGGTGCCAATCACAATTTCATTACTGGTTGCATCATTTTTAGGGTTGCCGCCAATGGCCACCGTGTGACTATCTTGCAGATCAATTTCAGCACTGTTACATATTTCACTGCTGCCCGACAGTTGACTGTCACATTCCGTATAGGTGCCTTCCGCCAATCGGGTATAGACATAAACAGCAGACTGACTACCGGCTGATAAGCGGATAGGAATCTGCGCCATAGGACCAAAGCCTGAAGCTAATTGACCGTCATTGGAACAATTATCAGGACTGATGGAACTGTTGGGTACTCCTTCATCAGACAGACACCACTCCCAACAAGGTGAGCCGTCTGTGTTGGCACATTTGGTGGGGTGGTTAATTAAAAATGAATCGAACACATCGGTCAGCAAAGCACCGGTTTCAGGACCACCGCCACTCACAGTACCTGCCCCTAAATCACTGGGACCATCGTTGGTCACTGTAATCACATAAGTAAAAGGCTCATTAGGCACCAAACTTCCCGCTTTACCCTCTTTGGTGATTGACAATTCCACCCGTCTTTCCATAACGTCACTGTCAGAGATATCTGGTTGCGGAATGGTGCTGTTATTGGGGTTGCTGGCGTACAAGGTATATATCAGCGGGTTGGTGACGGCACTTGAAAAATAGTCCGCGACAATGGTGAACGTGATGGTTTCACCGGCCACAATGTCAACCTGAGTATTAATGGCCGTTGTACCACTGGCTTCATCACAGACACTGCTACCACCGGTTTGAACATCACAATCCCAGGAAATGGCCTCGAATTCAGCTAAATTATTATCGTTAACCGCCACTGCCAAAGCATCAGAAGGTCCGTCATTGGTCAGTGTAAATGTATAGGTTTGGGTGGTGCCCGGCGTATATTTAGTGCTGTTATCAGTCAAACTCAACGTAAAATCAGACTGAGGATCCGGGCTTAATGACACATTGTCTTTAAAGTCTGTGGTTGGTGTATGACCGGTCGGATTGGTCGCCGTTACCTCATACACCAATGGATTCAACGTGGCGCCTGAATCGTATTGCACAGTCACTGAAAAAGTGGCTACGCCTCCGCTTACCAAGTCAACTGTGGTGTCAATAAAGTCCGTGTCATTCGCTAAATCACATTGGCTTCCTACGGTGGCTGAACAACTCCATGACAGTGAACTTATGGGTGCAGGGGTATTATCGGTCACTGAAACGTTATCCACATCACTGGGGCCATTATTGGTCACTGTTACAGTGTAAACCTGACTATCACCCGGAATATAGTCTGTGGCGGTAGGCGTGGTGGAGACAGCAACCACCAAATTACTTTCAAATACTGGTGTATTGTTATCAGTTGCACTCAATGGCGATGTATTATTGGGATCTGTGGCGTTTGCATCGCCCAATGACACCCTTGCTTCATAGGCCATTGGGTTAGCGGTGGCAGAAGAGGCATAATCCGCATTAACAGTAATGGTGGCTTCATCATTGACGTCCAATTGTAAAACAGGATCAACATTCGAATTATTACCTCCGTTATTTGAACAACTACTGCCGGTAACTGCGGAGCAAGTCCAACTGGTGATTGTAAAACCTGAAACAGGGATGATGTCACTGATGTTCAAATTTTCAGCGGCGCTGGGGCCCTGATTTGACACTTCAATTGTGTAGCTACTGCTCTCTCCGGGCTTATAGGTGCCCTGCCCATCGGTATTGGTAATGCTGATGTCAGTTATTGATGCACGGGTAATGGTTTTACTGTCTGTGTCATTGGTATCATTTGAATCCGTGTTACTTGATCCATCATTGACCATAGTCGCACTGAATGTTAAATCATCGAAGAACTCAGACTCATACTTAACAGAGCCAAGGGTCAAGGTTACCGCATTCGTGTCCTCTAAACTGAGGGTCAAATCTATATTATGATCATTATTGGTGCCACTCCCTGAAGAACAATTTGAAGCGCCTGTACCGCTGCAAGACCATTGAAGCTCATTCACACCCGATGATCCAGTAAATGCTAAGCGCACTACAATACCATTGACCGTACCACTTCCGGTTTTACTGACGGTGACCTCATAAATATCTGCATTGGATGTTGTGCCGGGTGTAAAAGTGCCAGGAAAGGTATCAATTGTGACACCGATGTCATCCGCAAAACCATTGAATGAAAAGATTGAAAACGCCAGAAAGGCGAAAACCGAAAGTTTTTTGTGTGTGCCCAGTAACATGTGTTTTCCCACTATTAAGCTGACAAATAATTTTTGTCATTACTCAGGTGCTCTGAACAGCAGACACAAAAAAACCGCCTGGGTAGTACCCGGCAGTCTATTTAACGTATAGAAATTTAAGAATTAGTTGAATTTTTACACACATTTTTTTATCCCCCGCTCATTACAAATTTGTAATGACCTAAATATATTTAATCAAACTAAAGTCACATTAGCAAGTTTTTTATGAGAATAAAATTCACATGGATTGGTATTCGACATACTTAGCATTCATAAAACATCGAATAAAAGGCATAATTTCACCTATAAAAATGAAAAATGACACCAACTACAATCCTACTTCATGGAATGCGATAAACAGGATATTGTCTATAGGGAGCTTCAAGATATTCACTGTGGTGATGTAACCATTTGAGTTGCATATACGCATTTGTGGAAAAATCCGCATCTGACTTCTTTTTCGCTTCAAACTGCATTTTTAAATCAGGATTCTCAGCCAATATTTGTCGGGCTTTATCCTCCCAGACATAGGCTGAAAAGCCTTCTTTCTGTGTCAGTATGGTATCAAAAAATTCCATCGAAAAAAAGAATCCATGGCTTCAGGCTCAAGGGTTTCAAGCAGATACCTCAGACCTTTCTGCTGGGTGGGAATATAATAGTCACCGGCTCTGAACCTAATTTTTTTAACAGATTTATCAAGTTGTACTGCGTCATGGATATAATGACCTTCATAAACATTTTCCTGGGTGGAATAATTTTTGATTTGATAAGATTGAACGGTCAACACCTTGTCTTGTTCAAGACGTTTCATCTTGATTTGATTCAACTTCAATAAATCAATCACATCGTGCCAACCTTGATCTATGACATAGGCTTGTGGGATGGTGACAGATACGGTGGGTTCAAAATTATCCTGATAGCGAACTTGTTTTTTAAATGACTCATTCCTGTCGTATTTAAGTCGCATTAATCCGGTCACTTCACTTTTTATAAGCTTACTTTTATAACCCAAAAAATCAATCATAGAAAAATCGTTATTGATGAGTTGCCACTGAAGTGGATAATCCTGACCAATTTTAAAATGTGTAAAGGCTTGCCGGCGTAATTTGATTATTTGTTCGGCATCCTGATGAGCTTGTGCGATAACCATTCTGAGAAAAGTATAGGTACCCTGAACCCGTTATTCATATGACTTCAGCATATGGGTTTCCAGCATCATACCTAATGTATTAAATAAAGCCGTATACCCGGTTGAGTACCGCGGACTGTCAAAAAACTGGCTGAAACCGGTATCCGGAGGCCTGTTAAATACATTGACATAAGGTGTTATCGGCCAACCATTTTCTGACAGCCTTTTTTCTAATGCTGGCTGAAAAGAATATTTTAAAAAACTTCCAAGCTCACCACCTAATTTATTATGCTGTGTGAATAAATGGGTTAAGGTATATTGATAATCTGCACCGTTACTGACATGCGTATCAATAAAGACATCGGGGTCAACGCCATGAAAAATCTGTATAAAACTACGGGCATTGAGTGTATCGGCTTTTATGAAATCACGGTTTAAATCATAATTGCGTGCGTTACCCCGAAAACCATAGCTCGCAGGTCCGTTCTGATTAACTCTGGTATGAGAATTACGGTTTAAAGCACCGCCCACGTTATAAACCGGTATGGTGACCAAAACAGTGTTTTCTGGCACATTGATGGTTCCATCTGCAATATCACGAAACAACATCATGGTGGCATCTATACCATCCGGCTCACCTGGATGAATACCATTATTAATTAATATTGTTATAATCTTTTGAGGATCTACAGATTCAGATTTTAATGTAACCTTATGTAAAGGCAATCCGATATCCGTCATACCCACGGATTCTATTGATAAATCCTTAAATCGCACAGATAATTTCTGATAGAAATCAATAATTTGATGATATTCTGCTGTTTGGTTTTGATTGCCAAGTTCATAGGGTGTTAATAAGCGGTTATCAGCGTTCAAAACCTCAATTAACAACAATAAAAAGCTGACTAAAATCGATTTAATCAAAACCATATATTCTCACCGGTAATTTCTAATAGAATATATTGTAAACTTATTCAATGTGTATACTTATTAATAAATACTCGTGGTGCATTTAGGACGAATAAAAACAAATACTGTCATATCGACCGAGCGGAGCGAGTGGAGATATCTCCCAATGGTAGCAATTTGTCGCAAAATTGAGGAGATTCCTCCATGCGCTACGCTTAGTCGGAATGACATACCGTTTTTTTGGAGGCAAAACCATCTTAATTTTCCAAAAATCATTCCAAATGCACCACGGGTTAATAAATAGATTTTTCTAACATCACTTAAACATGACTTTTCAGATGCAAGGTCGAATCAACCGTTATCACGACTGCTTTCTCGGTTAGTTTTATTCAAGTAGATGAGTGCGCAACGTGTTTTAATGACCAGCGCCCGAGCTTAGTCGGTTTTTAAAAGCAAAA
>CAZLAW010000001.1:9817-67078 GCA_964557625.1 uncultured Marinicella sp. | reverse complement strand
CAGGTAATGAACACATGAGTGACATTGAAAATAAAGTAAAAGAAATTGTTGTTGAACAGTTGGATCTTGATGTCAGTGCATCAGAATTAAACAACAGCGCTTCCTTTGTCGATGACTTGGGCGCAGATTCATTGGATACGGTTGAATTGGTGATGGCTTTAGAGGAAGAGTTTGAGTGTGAAATCCCTGAAGAAGATGCCGAGAAAATCACCACAGTTCAGCAAGCCATCGATTACGTCACTGCGAACGTTTAAGTTGTTCACAGTGTGAGGTCTTAAAAGCCGCGTCTAACCGTGGCTTTTTTATTTGCCAAAAATTGAGTTTGAACATGGGGACTGAAATGCAAAAACGTCGAGTTGTGGTCACCGGGATGGGAATCGTCTCGCCGGTGGGAAACCAATTAAAAACAGCCTGGGACAATATTTTAAATGGCGTCAGTGGTATCGGTCCCATCAGCCACTTTGATACCAGTGATTTCGCAGCCAAAATTGCCGGTGAAGTGAAGGATTTTGATGTATCAAAATACTTATCCGCCAAAGACGCCAAAAAAATGGATCCTTTTATTCATTATGCCATGGCCGCCGGTGCGGATGCGATTGAAGATGCCGGCTTGGCAGTGACAGAGGACAACGCTGAACGTATCGGTGTTTATGTGGGCGCAGGGATTGGCGGGATTTTGGGCATTCAGGAAACCACCGAAACCTGGTTAGCCAGAGGTCCGAGACGCATATCACCTTTTTTTATTCCCAGCACCATTATTAACATGGCATCGGGGAATTTAAGTATTAAATATGGCTTTAAAGGCCCTAATTTGGCTATGGTGTCCGCCTGTAGTTCTGCCACCCATAGTATCGGGATGGCTTACCGCAGTATCCAGTACGGTGATGCCGATGTGATGATATGCGGTGGTGCGGAGTATGCCTCAACCCCGATTGCGATTGGCGGTTTTTCCCAATCCAAAGCCTTATCAACGCGCAATGACGAGCCCACCAAAGCTTCTCGACCCTGGGATCAGGAACGCGATGGCTTTGTGCTGGGTGATGGTGCCGGTGTTTTGGTACTGGAAACTTTAGAAAGTGCTCAGAAACGAGGTGCTCAAATTTATGCGGAAATGGTTGGTTTTGGCATGAGCTCAGATGCGCATCATATGACCGCACCGTCTCCGGGAGGTGAAGGTGCAGCCCGTTGTATGGTCAATGCCATTAAAGATTCGGGGTTAGATAAAACCGATTTTGATTACATCAATGCCCATGGTACATCAACACCACAAGGTGACGTGGGTGAAAGTGATGCGGTGAAAGTGGCTTTTGGTGATCAGGCTTATAAACTGGCAGTCAGTTCCACCAAATCCATGACCGGTCACTTGCTCGGTGCCGCCGGTGGCGTGGAAGCGATTTTTAGTGTCATGGCCATTCATGACCAAATGTTACCACCCACCATAAATCTGAACAATCCTGATCCGGCTTGTGATTTAGATTATGTGGCTAACCAATCAAGGTCAGCCAATATTAATGCAGTGATGTGCAATTCTTTTGGTTTTGGCGGCACCAACGGTTCGGTGGTATTTAAAAAGTATAATGAATGACTGAACCACCTGTGTCGGTGATCGAACCGCTGGACCACCTACCGTCTTGTCTGCAGCTGGCCGCAAGCGATAAAAACTTTTTCCCGGGGTTGTTGGAAAGCCAGGCAGGTGAGGGTGCCAATGCCCGGTATGATATCCTGTTTGCTGCACCACAACAAACAGTTGTGGCGTATGACCCGACACAGTTAGATGCCTTAATGAAGGTTATTGACCAGCCGCCTTCATCCGATCATTCGACGCTGCCTTTCGAGCATGGTTGGCTGCTGTACTTATCCTATGAAGCTGTCAGTTGCTGGCAACCAAAGTTAACCCAACCGTCGTCGCAACAGGTACTGGCGGCCGCCATCCATTGTGGCGGTGCGGTTGTGATTGATCACGTTAACCAAACTGCCTTTGTCAGCGGATATTCTCAACAAGTTGTCGATGACATTAAACGACGCATAGAAATGAATCATGACGTTGCCCTACCGCACAATACATTTTATTGTGAGCAGATTGAATCGGCCAGGATATTTCAGCAGGGCGTTGAAATCTGTCAACAATACATCCGGCGTGGTGACATTTATCAGGCCAACCTCTCACGGCGTTGGCTATATCACAGTCATGAACGCCATCCCAGTGCCGCAAGTCTGTTTGCCCGGTTAAAAAAAACCAATCCTTCGCCTTTTGCGGCGCTGTTTCAGTACCGGGAATGGGCCATTATCAGTTCTTCACCGGAACGCTTGTTTAATACCAAAGGGGGTTATGTCAGTACCCGACCGATTGCAGGTACCCATCCACGGGGGGAAGACGCGCAGACGGATGCGCGACAAATTGAGCGCCTTATTTCGGATGAAAAAGAACAAGCCGAACACATTATGCTGGTGGATTTGGAGCGCAATGACATCGGTCAAGTCAGTGTACCGGGTTCGGTGGAGGTGAATGAATTGATGGTGGTGGAAACCTATCCGCATGTTCACCATATTGTGTCGAATATCCGAGGTCAATTAAGACCGGATGTGATGTTTTCCGAGGTCGTTAAAGCCTTGTTTCCCGGCGGAACCATTACCGGATGCCCCAAAATTCGATGCATGCAAATTATTGAAGAAATTGAACGGCGGCCACGGGGCGCGTATACCGGCAGTATCGGTTATATTAATCATCAGGGCCAATCTGATTTTAATATTTTGATTCGCACCCTAAGTTTACAAGGCTCAACTGTACACTTTAGTGCCGGTGCCGGTATCGTGCATGACTCCAATCCTCAAAAAGAAACCGAAGAAACTGAGCATAAAGCGCAAGGGATGATTCGGGCATTGCAGTGATGATTATTGGCGCTTCATTCAAGACCGGTGATATCACGTTGTGGGAAAACCGCGCTTTGATGTATGGTGACGGGGTATTTGAAACCATGCGATGTCAGGCTGGTCATGTGGCTTTGTGGCCCTGGCATCTGGCACGTTTACAACAATCCTTAAATTATTTAAAAATTGATTTACCCGATATTCGGGCCATTGAAACGGTATTTAAAAATCAACAAAATCAACATCAGTCGATACTGCGATTAACGGTATTCCGGGATCAGCCACAACGCGGTTATCAACCACGGAGCCGACAGTGTCATTGGTTTATCAGCCAACATAACCTGCAGTCGCAACCGCAACCACAAATCCTGGGTATTGCTAAGCAGCGGTTGTCACCACAACCTTTGTTGAAGAATTTAAAGCATTTAAATCGATTACCCCAAGTGGTGATTGCCGCTGAACTGACCGGACAGTCTGTGGATGATTTGCTGGTTCTGAATGAACAAGACGAAGTCATTGAGACCACGTGCCAAAATATACTGCTGATAAGTGGGCATAAAATTTACACCCCGGCTCTACAAGACTGCGGGGTTAACGGCGTGGCATTGACCTGGTTGAAACAGCAATTACCGATTGCAACCAAACACCTGAATCTGGCCGATGCTGAACGGGCGGATGCACTGATGACAGCCAACGCCGTTCATGGATTTCGGGCGGTGTCTGCAGTGAAAACGCTGGCTAAGTTTCAGACTAATCATCCAATCTGCGATAGAATAAGCCGATTATGGCAACAACTGATTGACTGATAGGTGATGAAATCATTTTTTTTAAAGTGTATGCTTGGTGCAGTGATTGTTTTGGCATTGGTGGCGGCCCTGGCTTACTACCGTTATGAACAATTTCTCAATACACCGGTTTTCAGTGCCGATGAAACCCGTATCGAGGTTCAGCCCGGCAGCTATTACAGCCAGCTTATTTCCCAAATTAAAGACAATAATGGCCATGGCGCTGCCTGGCAATGGCAAATACTCGGTCGCTGGCAAGGCTACCAAAGTCAAATCAAAAGTGGAGAATACCGCTTCACTCGTAAAGACACGCCCCGCAGCCTGCTGGATGCGATTGCTGAAAATCGGGTGATTCAATATGCCTGGACGGTGGTTGAAGGTCAAACCTGGCAACAAGTCCAACATCAATTAAGCCGTTTGACACTTAAAAACCGGTTGCTGACTGACCAATCAGAGCGTCAGATTATTGAATTATTGGGTATCCAAGCGCCGTCAATGGAAGGTCAGTTATTGCCCGAGACTTACCATTACACCCGGGATGACTGCGATTTACAGCTATTGCAAAGAGCCAACCGGGCTTTACAAGAAGTTGTGCAACAGGCCTGGCAAACTCGTCAGCCTGATTTGGCCCTTAAATCACCCTATGAATTACTTATTTTGGCGTCCATTATTGAAAAAGAAACCGCCGTAGATTCAGAACGGTCGTTAATTTCCGGGGTTTTTAATCGCCGGCTGAAAAAGAACATGCGCTTACAAACTGATCCCACGGTAATTTATGGGGTTGGCCAGGCCTATGACGGTGACATCACCTATCAACATTTACGCACCGACACGCCCTACAACACCTATACCCGTCATGGGCTACCACCGACACCGATCGCCATGGCCGGCGCGGATTCAATTTATGCCGCCGGTCAACCCAACGACGGCCGGGAACTGTATTTTGTGGCCAGTGGTGATGGCGGCCATGTGTTCAGTGAAACCTACCGTCAACACCAACAAGCGGTCAGTAACTATTTAAAAAAACAGCAACATGACAAATAAAGCACGATTTATTACGTTAGAAGGTTCAGAGGGTGCCGGCAAAACCACCGCACTGGACACAATCAAAAGTCAATTAGAACAATGGCAGGTACCATTTATTGTGACCCGTGAGCCCGGTGGCGAGCAAACCGCCGAGCGTATTCGTGATATTTTATTGCACACCGCGCATCTTGAACCCATGAGTGAATTATTGTTGATGTTTGCAGCCAGGCAGGAGCATGTTAAAAAAGTCATCGAACCGAATTTAAATCAGGGTAACTGGGTTATTTCCGATCGTTTTGTGGATGCCAGTTTTGCCTATCAGGGATTTGGTAGAGGGCTTGACTTGGGATTCATCGAACAACTGGAACAGCTGACAGTGGGGACTTGTCAGCCGGATTTAACCTTGTGGTTGGATGTCAAGCCCGAAATCGGTTTGCAGCGGGCTTCAATGCGTTCTGAAAAAGACCGCATCGAACAAGAAAATCAGGATTTTTTCAAGCGTATTCGGGCGGGCTATCTGCAGCGCCAAAAACAATATCCCGAGCGCATTAAAACCATCGATGCCAACCAATCAGCGGCGGCTGTTCAGGAGCAACTCATTAACACACTGCAATCGTATGAACATTGGATAAAGTCATGATTTATCCGTGGTTACAACCATTCTTAGATCAATGGCACCAGCAATTGGCCGCTGATCGGCAACCCCATGCCTTAATCATTGAAGGTAAGCAAGGTATCGGCAAATCCGCCATGACCCGTACCATCAGCGCTGAGTTGTTATGCCGTAAACCCACACCGGAGCCTTGCGGTGATTGTCAAAGTTGTCGTCTTTATCGATCAGGCCAACACCCTGATTTAATACCGGTGGTGCCTGAAAAAAATCTGATTAAAGTCGCCGCAATTCGTGAACTGGTGCAATTTTTTACCGCCACGGCCCACAGTGCCCCGCATAAGGTGGCGGTGATTGAACATGCCGATGCCATGAACACCGCGGCTGCCAATGCTTTACTCAAAGTGCTGGAAGAACCGCCTGCTGGCAGTTTATTGATTCTTCAGACTGACCGGGTTCATCATTTACTGCCCACCATCCGCTCACGGTGTCTGCAATTAAAACTACATTGTGGCTCGGATCAATACCCGAAGATTAAACACTGGTTGCAACAACACAATCCACAATTGTCCGATGAGCAATTGACCAGACTGTGGATATTGAGTCCCGGATTGCCGTTACAAATCAATAGTCTGATTGAAGAGGATGTGGTGACTCAATTAGAAAGCCATATGAGCTGTATACTGGATTATTTAAGTGATGAACAATCTTTGGTTTCGGTTTCACATCAGCTTGAACAGCAGGTTAAACCAACCCACTGGTCGCTGTTACAAACCCTGTTTCTACATTGGCTTAAAACAAAACATCGGCCCCGCACAGAAACCGTTAACTGGTCTCATGGCTTGCAGCAGTGGTTTTTTAATCAGCCTTCCGCCAGCGGTCAGTTGCTAAATTTGTGTCAATTAACAGGCACAATTATGGTAAACTTAAATAACCAAACGAAGACGCGGTTGTTGATTGAATCTATGTTGGTAAAAATCAAGCAAACCGACGTCCGATAGAAATCATCTTACAAACACAGGGGTAACGAGTATGGCATTTTCAGCCGGCATGGCCAAAAAAGGCATCCTATCACTCAATATTCAGGGCGCGGCCCAATTACACCAACATTATATGCCCTTTATCGAGAATGGCGGTTTGTTTGTTAAAACCAATAAAAATTACCAAATGGGCGACGAAGTTTTTTTAATCCTAACCCTGGACGATGATGAACGCATGCCGGTAACCGGCAAAGTGGTGTGGGTTACACCTGCGGGGGCGCAAGGGTCACGGGTACAAGGCATCGGTGTTCAATTTAATGACAACAGCGATATGGATAACATTAAAACCAAAATTCACAGCATATTGGCGCCTTATAACGGCCAAGATATTGCCACATTGACGTTGTAAGAAGCCATGCGTGATCTGTTAAACGGTCATGAACTGTCCCAGCTTGAAGAAGAAATTCGACAGACGGATCAAATCCTATATGTGCAAAAGAATAATATCACCGGTCTCAACAATACCCTCAAAGCGATTAGTTTAAAAACCGGTTGGGCTTTGTATGTGTGGGAAAACGGACGCGGTCTTATCAACCTGAAAAGTTCAGAGCCACCACCACCGCGCACCGATATGTTTAAAGACGCGGTTAAATTTGCTTTAGCCCGCAAACATTTTTCGGTGTTTGTGTTTCCGGTGATTGATAAAGACAGTTGGCTGCAATGCAAAATGTATTTTAATGACAACAGTCCAGAATCAACCCATCCGGTCAAGTTTTTATTTATACTGCCCCGAGATCAACACCATTCATTTTTCAGTGAAAAAGCCCATAAAGTGTCTTTTAATACCGGTCTTGACGGTAATTTCGTGTTGCGGGACAGTCGTTGGGTGAATGCTGATGAAATCCGCTAAACAATCTGTCGTTATTGCCTGTTCTGATAAAGCGGATCGCCTGGCTTTCTTTAACTATTTTGACGCACTCAATGTGGATAAAATTTTGACTGCCAGCCACATGGATCAGATGGATTCTTTGTTGAGCAGTGAAGAGCACGCCGTGGGCCTGTTGGCGGTTGAAATTTCCGGTCAGTGGATTAAAAGCACTCAGCAACTGTCACACATACGAGAAGATTATCCACATGTGAAAATTATCGGCCTGGTGGGAGATGATATTCGTTTTGATTATGCACAATACCGTGACATCAAACAATGGGTGTCCAAATTATTGTACTCACCATTGAGCCATAATCAATTGGTGACCGTGACTTCATTACTGGATAATCAGACAATCAATCATGAGTTAGACGCTTATTTGCAAGGGGCTTTTCAAGCCGGCAGTGTCCCTTTAATTTTGGCAGATGCCAAAAACCATGCAGTGGTGCAGGTGAACGATTGTTTTTTACAACAATTCAATGTTTATAAAGACCAGGTGGTCGGTCAACAATGGTTCTTTTGTTTGAGTTCGGAACAGCAACAAAAATTACCCCACTATCAGGAACGTCTCAATGAAACCGGTCGCCTTGAGATTCAATCCAAGTGGACCGTCAATGGCCAATCATATCCCCTTAAATTATGTGCATTTTATTTGAGTTTTAACGGGGTGCCACATTATCTGATTGAGCTTCATAATCAAAGTGATCATGTTTTTCGACAAAAAATCCTCTATTTCTTAGATAAAATCAGGGCCATTGATTTTATTTCTAAACGTTCTGACGAATTACTTAAACAAATGATTTTATGGGCTGATTTTGATTTTTGTTTTATGTTGACTAAAAATCGGGACAATGCCTATAACAAAATTATTTTTGATTATTCCAAGTCAAATCATGCCCAGCATTTCATGGAGAGTGCACATGATTTCATTTTTAGAAAAATAAAAAACCAGCGCATTCTGTCTCTTAAAGAACAGGCCAGTCAACACATTCCGGGCGATGAGTTTATTACCATGAATGATGTCGAATCCATTATGGTTTTTAATTGCCGGGTCAATAAGCACCATCAGGCCATATTGGTGTTGGGCGGACAACGCAGCTATCCGCGTTGGAATCAACTGAAACTGTTATTCAGTAAACTGGTTGAACATTATCGGGCCAATATGGCTTTTCAACAATTAAAACAATCTCATGAATCAGAAAGTCAATACGATGTACTGACTAATTTACTCAATCGCCGCTACATCATTAAGTACATTGAAAAATCCATTGACCAGGCCGCCCGAACCAAACAATCGGTGGCGGTGTTGTTTTTGGATCTGGATCGTTTTAAAGTGATTAATGATTCTCTGGGCCACGATGTGGGTGATCAGGTGTTGGTCAATGTGGCCAATATTTTGAATGATAATGTACGAGATTACGGAGTCGCGGCACGTTATGCGGGGGATGAATTTTTGCTGCTGCTTAATCGCCATGTCAACCTTGATACCATCAAAGAGGTGGCGGATAATATTTTAAAAGCAGTGGCTGAACCGGTGACTTTAACCGATGGCAGTGAAATCAAATTGACCATTTCTTTAGGTATTGCAATCTACCCTGAGCACGGCAAAATGGTGAACACTTTGATTAAACATGCCGATGTGGCGCTTTACGATGCCAAATTAAACGGTAAAAACCAATATTCGATTTATCGCGTTGAATTAGATGGTGAGCAGGCCAAACAAAGTGAGGAAATGGTCAAAAATCTGGAGCAGGCGATTGAGTCTGATCAAATTGATGTCTATTATCAGCCGAAAATAGAAGCAAAAACAGAGGATATTGCCGGCTTTGAAGCCCTGGTCCGGTGGCAACACCCGGAATTAGGGGTCATCAGTCCCGGGTTATTTATTCCGTTGGCTGAGCAATCGGGATTGATTCATAAGATTGGGTTACTGGTGATTGAAAAAGCGGCCCGCTGTTTGAAAAAATGGCAGTCAAGCTACGACTTACCGCTCACCATGTCGATTAATTTATCGCCGATTCAGCTCAATGATAACCGCTTAATCGATCGAATCCGCTATGTCATTAGGCACACAGGCATTCAACCGAAACATTTAGATTTTGAAATTACTGAAAGCGAAAAATTTAAAAGTGTCAAAGACGCATTGGCGATGTTTAAACGCATAGTGGAGTTGGGTTGTACTTTATCCATTGACGATTTCGGAACCGGTCATTCAACCTTAGATTACCTGCGAAAAATTCCGGCCAAAACCCTTAAAATTGATCAGGTTTTCGTCAAAAACATTGGATTAAGCCCGGATGATGAGGCCATTTTGGACGCCACCATTGATATGGCTAAACGGGTGGGGCACTTTATTGTGGCAGAAGGTGTTGAAACCGAGAACCAGCGCCAATACTTAAGTCAAAAGGGCTGCGATTATTTTCAGGGTTATTTGTTCAGTCGGCCGTTGCCTGCAGATAAAATCGAGCAAATTCTTGAACAACGCGCTAAAATCTTAAAGAATCATTAATCTTAATGAACTTTTCCACCGGGGAACGAGTCCAACCAGGCACATGAATGAAGCAAGACAACAACACTAAAATGTCCGAAAAAACCCTCGACGCTGAGTTGGTAGAACAAGCCAAAAAAGGCCATATGGCCGCTTTTGAAATGCTGGTTAATCGCTACCAACAACGGGTTGCCAATGTCATCGCTAAATTAGTTAAAGACCGAAGCGAGATTGAGGATGTGGCCCAGGAAGTGTTTATCAAAGTTTTTCGGGCTTTACCCCGGTTTCGTGGTGACAGTTCCTTTTACACCTGGGTTTATCGAATTGCCATTAACACGGCCAAAAATCATTTGGTAGCCAAATCAAGACGGATTCAAAACACCCAGGTTGAATATGAAGAAGCAGAAACATTCAGCAGCAACGAAACACACCGGAACTTAGACACACCGGATGCGGTCTATGCCCGTGGTGAGCTTGAACAGGTGATGTCGAAAGCCATCAGCCAATTACCGGAAGATTTGAAAACAGCCATCATTCTGCGTGAAGTGGATGGTTTAAGTTATGAAGAAATCGCCGAAGAAATGGCTTGCCCGATTGGTACAGTTCGCTCCCGAATTTTTCGGGCACGTGATGCCATCGACCAAGCGTTAAGGCCCCTTTTAGACACAGAGCAAACGAAGCAAGAACATGTCAGATCAATCTAAACAAAATATATCCCAACTTATGGACGGAGAGCTGTCCCGTGATTGCAGTCGATTTTTATTAAAACGCATGCAGCATGATGGTCAGTTTCGTCAAAGCTGGAATCATTATCATTTGTTGCGTTCTGCTGTACAACAAGACGGTCAGGCACCATTGATGCATGACTTAGGCAGCCGTGTGGTGCAACAATTACAAGCAGACTCTATGTCAGTGAATTCTTCCGAAAAACCTGTACGCGGCTGGCTTAAAGCCCTGACCGGGTCGGTGATTGCGGCTTCTGTGGCGCTGGTGGCTGTGATTTCATTTAATCAAAACGCAAACCAACCCGGACAGTTGGATTTGAGTGTACCTGAATATGCAAAAACCCCGCAACAATTGATTAATCCGCCTAATGCATATACTGCACGGGTTGAACAGACACCCCGTTTTACCCGTTATCCTGATTTAACACCCCAGGTACAGCATTACATCATGGATAAAAACACCCAAACTGTGATGCCGATTTATTACCGGATACAACCGGGTAATCAATCACCGATACAACACAATTTACCGACAACCGCTGGTCGTTATACAGACGAATGATCAGGTGGGCCACCATTGTGGCAAAATCACCGCAATGGGTTGAGTTAACGCTTATTCAAAAAAACCCGTGCCGGGGCTGTCATGGTCAATGTCACCGACCTTTATTCAAACTTTTTTCTGTTCAGGGTGAGCGTTTCAGCATTTACCGGCAACAACCCGGTATGGATTTAAACAACAGCCATTTGCTGTTTGGTGATGAATCGAACGTTCGTCAGATTGGACAACAAGTGGGTTTGGAAATTCATGACGGTGATATGTTGCTTGGTGGCTTTCAGTTTTATGTGTGGCCATTGTTAGTTATGTTGATAGCCATGGCAGTTGGCCACTATGCAGCTGTGTTGTTAAAACAGCCCACTGATTTATGGACTTTCATAGGGATGGTTGTTGCCTTAATATGGGCGTTGCTTCGGTATCGCCTCAAACCCCGTTCTGCCGCTTCCGCCCTGCCAAAAGTCACGATTTTATAATTATTGGGCACTTGTTAATTAACAAACAGTCTATAGTTACATTCATTATTGACTACCTCAGGAGAAGTTTATGAAACAACGTTTATCATTACTGATGATTTCCGGTTTTATGTTGTTGGCCTCTGCTATGGCCTCTGCCCAGTTACCTGATTTTACCGAACTGGTCAAAAAATCGGCACCGGCTGTGGTGAACATCCGTGCCCGTGAAAATGCAGATCAAATCCAGTCAGGCCAGAACCTGCCGAATGAAGAATTGTTTCGGTTCTTTGGGATTCCCAATCCCGGCACGCCGCCCAATCGCGATCGTATTTCCGGCGGTACCGGTTTTATTATTTCAGCAGATGGTTATATTTTAACCAATCGCCATGTGGTTGACGGAGCCGATAAAATCACGGTGACTTTAAAAGATCGACGAGAATTAGAAGCCGAAATTATTGGCGAGGATGAAGCCAGCGATGTGGCGTTATTAAAAATTGATGCCAAAAACCTACCCGTCTTAAAATTGGGTTCAGTTAAAGATTTGGAAATTGGTGAATGGGTGATGGCCATCGGATCACCGTTAAGTTTTGAAAACTCGGTGACCAAAGGTATTGTCAGCGCCAAAGGCCGACGTATTCGGGGTCAACAATACATTCCCTACATTCAGTCCGATGTGCCCATTAACCGCGGTAACTCAGGCGGTCCGCTAATTAATATGAACGGTGAAGTGGTGGCGATTAATACCCTGATTTTCTCTAACACCGGCGGTTATATGGGGATTTCATTTTCCATACCGATTGATGTGGCCATGAATGTGGCCGATCAGCTAAAAGAAAATGGCGTGGTCAAACGCGGCTTGTTGGGTGTTGGTATTGAAAACGTAACCCAAAAAATGGCTGATTACATGGGTATGAAAAAACCCCGTGGTGCGCTGGTCAATCAGGTCTCAGAAGACAGTGCCGCGGATAAAGCCGGCATTCAGGTGGGTGATGTGATTGTTGAATTTAATGGTCAGGAAATCAACACTGCCGCTACTTTGCCGCCCATAGTTGGTATGGTACAGCCCAACACAAAAGTGAACTTAACCGTGTTTCGCGACGGTAAAAATAAACGCATCACTGCAAAACTTGATGCTTTGGATGAAACTGTAGTTGCCGGAGATGGCGGACAATCTGAGGATGTCAAAGCCGGCATTGGTTTTTCAGTCAGCAAGTTATCTGAGCAGGACAAAAGCCGAACCGGTGAAAGCAGCGGGGTTATTGTCACTGACATCACCGACAGAGATGTACAACGTGCACAGTTGCAGGTGGGTGATGTGATTAAAAAAGTTAATAAGAAACCCATTAAAAACCTGTCTGACTTCAGTGATGCGATTGATGCACTAAAAGACGATGAACCATTGGTGCTGTTGGTTAAACAAGGCCCGGCAAATCGTTTTATTGTGATTGAACGCAACGCTGAATAAGTATAGAATAGCCAACAAATCCCATCCATTGCATGGGATTTGTTGTTTTTGCTTTCTTGACAGGAATGATAATGGTTAGATTGGGCAGGCTACAGGTGCCGATGCTTAAATAAAGCCATGTTTGCCTATGATAACTTATGACTGTTTTTGGCCCGTTGAATTCATGAAGAATATCCGTAACTTTTCCATTATTGCCCACATTGACCATGGTAAATCGACATTGGCAGATCGTTTTATTCGTCTGTGTGGTGGTCTGACCGATCGGGAGATGGCTGATCAGGTATTAGACAGTATGGACATTGAACGCGAGCGGGGCATCACCATTAAATCTCAATCGGTTCGTTTAAGCTATCAAGCCGAAGATGGCCAGGAATACCAGTTTAACCTCATTGACACCCCGGGTCATGTGGACTTTTCTTATGAAGTATCCCGTTCATTGGCAGCCTGCGAAGGGGCTTTGCTGGTGGTGGATGCGGCCCAGGGTGTGGAAGCCCAATCAGTGGCCAATTGTTACACCGCCATTGACATGGGGCTGGAAGTGATTCCTGTGATCAATAAAATTGATTTGCCGGCGGCGGATGTGGAACGGGTTAAATCTGAAATTGAAGAGGTGATTGGGATTGATGCCTCAGAGGCTTTATTGGTGTCTGCCAAAACCGGTGAGGGTATTGAGGCTGTTCTTGAAGCCATTGCCGAAAAAGTCCCGGCACCCAAAGGTGATCCGGATGCGCCATTACAAGCCTCCATTATAGACTCCTGGTTCGATAATTATTTAGGCGTGGTGTCTTTGGTTCGGGTGTTTAACGGACGCTTACAGGTCAAAGATAAAATCACCATTATGTCGTTAAAAACCCAGCAGCTGGTGGATGGTTTGGGCACCTTTAACCCTAAACGAACGCCTAAAAATGCCCTTGAATGCGGCGAAGTAGGTTATGTAACGGCTTCCATTAAGGATGTTCACGGCGCACCGGTGGGTGACACCATCACCACCGCAAAAAACCCGGCGGATAAACCCTTGCCCGGTTTTATGGAATCCCAACCGCGGGTATTTGCCGGGTTATTTCCCACCTCCGCAGATGATTATCAGGATTTGCGTGAAGCGCTGGAAAAGCTGCAGTTAAATGATGCTTCACTGGTGTTTGAACCGGAAACTTCTTCAGCCCTGGGCTTTGGCTTTCGCTGCGGATTTCTGGGCATGTTGCATATGGAAGTGATTCAAGAGCGCATTGAACGTGAATTTGATATTGACCTGGTGACCACCGCGCCGACGGTGGTGTATGAGCTGGTCAATAAAGATGGTTCCACGGTAAAGCTGGATAACCCCGCAGATTTACCCGAAATGTTTGAAGAAATCCGTGAGCCCATTATCAGCGCCAATATTTTGCTGCCACAGGATTATGTGGGTAATGTGATTACTTTATGTATCGAAAAACGCGGCGTGCAGAAGAACATTGTTTATTTGGGTAAACAGGTGCAACTCAAGTTTGATTTACCTTTAAGCGAAGTGGTTTTAGATTTTTTTGATCGGTTAAAATCAGTGTCTCGCGGTTATGCATCTTTTGAATATGAATTCAGCCATTACCAGGCGGGTCCTTTTATTCGCCTGGATGTATTAATCAATGGTGATCGGGTAGATGCGCTGTCTATTTTAACCCACCGTGAGAATGCCCAACAAAGAGGACGTGAACTCACCGAACGACTCAAGGAACTGATTCCGCGACAAATGTTTGATGTCGCCATTCAGGCGGCCATCGGATCCCAAATTATTGCCCGAACGACGGTTAAAGCACTGCGCAAAAATGTCACCGCCAAATGTTACGGTGGTGATGCCAGTCGTAAAAAGAAATTACTGGAAAAACAAAAAGCCGGTAAAAAGCGCATGAAACAAATTGGCCGGGTTGAAGTGCCGCAGGAAGCCTTTTTGGCGGTTTTAAAAGTTGATAAATAAAGACCAGAGGTCTTAAAGAGAGGATAATTTCCGTGAATGAAATACATTTAGATTTCGAAGCCATTCTGACGCTGGCCACTTTGATAACGATTGTTCCGTGGTTTTATGTCAAGTTTAAATATAAAAAATCGGACGTAAAGCCCGAAGGTGTCGGCGGCCAATTATTGGGTTTTGCTTATTCATTCTTTCCGGTATTTTTTTTCGTTTTATTAGTTCGAACCTTTGTGTTTGAACCTTTCCGAATTCCTTCTTCATCAATGATGCCGACTTTATTGACCGGTGATTTTATTGTGGTGAACAAATATTCTTATGGTTTTAAAATGCCGGTTTTACACGACACTTTGATTGAAATGGGTCACCCGGAACACGGTGATGTAATTGTGTTTCGGTACCCGCCGGATCAATCAAAAGATTACATCAAACGGGTGGTGGGTGTGCCCGGTGACGATGTTTTTTATGACGCACGTACCAAGCATGTCTATCTGAATGGTCAACTTGTCGAACAGGATACCGTGGGTGTCTATGAAGGTTTTTTGGATGATTTACAGGCCCGCAGTCGGGTCATTGAAAAAATAGAGCACCTTGGTGATGAGCCCCATCGAATGCTGACCATCAATGGGGTGATGGACCAACCTTTTCAATACACCCGGTTAACCGTTCCGGAAGGCCATTATTTTGTTATGGGTGATAACCGTGATAATTCGGCCGACAGCCGTTATTGGGGTTTGGTACCGGAGCGCAATCTGGTGGGAAAGGCTGAATTTATCTGGATGCACTGGCGAATACCGCATTTTTGGGAAGGTTTAAAGAGAATTGGTACCAAGATAATTTGACAAAGGCCTGTTTTTACACGGATAATTAATTCTCATTGTTGACTATTTAGAGAAAAATCATGAAAACAGCACATAAAGCGCAGGGTATCACACTGGTCGGTTTTATCATCATGTTGGCCTTGTTGGGTGTGGTTGCTTATGCCGGCATGCAGGTTATACCTGTTTATCTGGATCACCATTCGGTGGTTAAAGCCATGAAAACAGCAGCCAACGAATCGGCCAATAAAACACCGGCAGAAATTAAAACCCGCATCGATAAACTGCTGTATATCAGTTATGTGGACGTGGTAAAACCGTCGGACTTTAAGGTTGTTCGCGGTAATGGTCGTGAGCTTAAGGTTGAGTATGAAGTGGAAAAGCCGTTTATTGGTAATTTATTTTTCACCATGAAATTTAACGAAACCGTACCACTTAAGTAAGTTTTGAACATTTTAGGCCAAACCGTTGGTGTTAATAACAAGGCACTCATTCAGCAAGCGCTGACCCACCGCAGTAAAGGTAAAAACAACAATGAACGTCTGGAATTTTTGGGTGACTCGGTGTTGTCTCTGGTGGTGTCTCAGTATCTGTATGATCATTTCCCACAATTAACGGAAGGCGATATGTCACGTCTGCGGGCACAATTGGTTAAAGGTAAAACACTGGCAGAAATTGCCCGGCATTATGATTTGGGAAACCAAATTAAATTGGGTCCCGGTGAGATTAAATCCGGTGGCGTTAATAAAAGTTCGGTACTGGCTGATGCGGTGGAAGCCGTGTATGGCGCTGTGTTGCTGGATCAGGGCTATGCGTTCACCCAACAATTCATTTTGGCGGTGATGCAACCGTGGCTGGCCGCCATTGATCCCGATGCAATCGGCAAAGATGCCAAAACCGGTTTACAGGAGTATTTACAAAAAAACGGATTACAATTACCTGTCTACGAAACCATTGCAGTGGAAGACCAAGACAACGAACCGACTTTTGTGGTGGTTTGTCAAATCACTGAATTGGATAAACAAACCCAGGCTTCCGGTAAAAGCCGCAAAAAAGCGGAACAAAAAGCCGCCGCTGCAATGATGAAACAGCTCAAAAATGTCTGATAAAAAACCCTTTAAAGCCGGTTATGTGGCGGTCCTTGGTCGCCCCAATGTGGGTAAATCCACCTTAATCAATCAGGTGTTGCAACAAAAACTCAGTATTGTCAGTCATAAACCACAGACCACCCGCCATCAAATTTTGGCCATCTATCACAATCCTAAAGGTCAAATCGTGTTTTTGGATACGCCCGGTATTCATAATCAGAAAAAAACCGCCTTAAACAAACAGCTTAACCAAACCGCACGCAGTTCAGCTCAGGATGTCGATATTATTTTGCATCTGGTGGAAGCCGGACAATGGCATGATGAAGACCAACGGGCGGCTGAGATTGTAATGGCCGGCGGCGGGCAAAAAATTTTGGTGGTTAATAAGGTGGATTTAAGTGATCAGAAAACTGAACTGTTACCTTTTGTGGAAACTATATTAGCTCAATTCGCTTATGATGACGTATTTTACATCAGTGCGTTAAAGAACAAACAAGTGGATTATTTGGTGGAGACTTTGCTTGAAC
Source organism: uncultured Marinicella sp. (assembly GCA_964557625.1). Classification (GTDB taxonomy): domain Bacteria; phylum Pseudomonadota; class Gammaproteobacteria; order Xanthomonadales; family Marinicellaceae; genus Marinicella. The sequence continues at coordinate 49,823 of CAZLAW010000001.1, read as the reverse complement.
GCTTACCTCAATCACCGCCTTTATATGATCCTTCATTAATCTCAGATCGTTCCACCCGGTTTTTTGTGTCGGAACTTATCCGTGAGCAATTGACCCTGCGTTTTCATCAAGAATTGCCCTATAGTCTGACCGTCACCATTGATGTGTATGAAATCAAAGAAACCATGACCCATATCCATGCCACCATTTGGGTTGAGCGGGAACAGCAAAAACGCATTATCATCGGGCGTGGCGGTGCCGCCATTAAACAGGTAGGCATAAAAGCCCGGGCTGAAATTGAAGACTTCATTCAGTCACGGGTTAATTTAAAATTATGGGTCAAAATAAAATCAGCCTGGACCGATGATCAACAGGCACTGGATGGATTGGGTTACAAAGAACCGTAGTACTCATGTTCACCGATAAGGCTTTTGTGCTGCATACCATCCAATTCAAAAACAGCAGTCAAATTGTTAAATTACTGACCCGACAGCACGGCCGTGTGGATGCTGTTGCCAGAGGCAGCCGGGGTCAAAAATCCCCTTTTAAAGGTCATTTGCAACCTTTTATCGAAACCACCATCAGCTTTCAGGGCCGACAAGATTTGAAAACCCTGACCCAGGCCGAGCAATCAGGCTCGGTGAGCTCGCCGAATTACCTGAATCAGGTGGCGATGCTGTATTGCAACGAGTTGTTGCTGTTATTGAATATGGATGAAGAACACAGTAGCGCCGTATATCCGATTTATCTGGAGGTATTAAAGGCTTTACGAGAAAGTAAGTCTGTGGCTTTATTGTTGCGCCATTTTGAGCTGAAATTGTGTGAATTAAATGGTTATGCCTTATCTGTGGACAACGGTATTTCTGATGATTCCAGCCTGATTTTTCAACCCGATCAGGGCCTGGTGGTCAGTCATGGTCAAAAAAATTGCCGTGCCGGGACTTTTCGCCGATTTGTTCAGCAACAGCCATTAACGAGCGAGGAATTACGTGGATTAAACCGCTTATTTCGTTCGGTGGTTCATCATTTGGTGGGTGGACGCACCATTCGGAGCCGAGAATTGTTACGTAGCTAAGCAATCAGTTATAATGGCTGGTTTTAAAACAGCCATTGTTCATGTCGATAAAAAAAATACTGATTGCCAATCGCGGTGAGATTGCGGTGCGCATTATAGACACCTGTCGCCAACTGGGTATTCGCACCGTGGCGGTGTATTCAGATGCCGATCGTTATTCTAAGGCCGTTAACCGGGCTGACGAAGCGGTTTATCTCGGTGGTGTCGCTTTATCAGAATCCTACTTAAATGGTGACAAAATTATCCGGGCGGCCAGGGATTGCGCAGCCGACGCGATTCATCCGGGTTATGGTTTTTTATCCGAACAGGCTGATTTTGCCCAGCAAGTGGTTGATGCAGGCTTAATCTTTATTGGTGCACCGGCTGAAGCGATGCGTTTAATGGGTTCAAAATCAGCCGCCAAGCAAACCATGTTGGCCGCCGATGTACCCTGTGTGCCCGGCTACCAGGGTGATGATCAAAGCCCTGAATTACTGGCCCAAGAAGCTGATAAAATCGGCTTCCCGGTGTTAATTAAAGCCGTCTCCGGCGGTGGCGGTAAAGGCATGAAAATTGTTGAGTCTGCCGCTGATTTCGACAAACAGCTGCAATCAGCCCAACGAGAAGCCCGTAATGCCTTTGGCGATGACCGCGTAATACTGGAAAAATACATCACCAAGCCTAAACACATTGAAGTGCAGGTCTTTGCTGACAGTCAGGGCCATGTGGTGCATTTATTTGAGCGGGACTGTTCCACCCAACGCCGTTATCAAAAAATCATTGAAGAAGCGCCGGCAGCAGATTTGGATGACACAGTGCGCCAGGCCATGCACCAGGCAGCCGTTCAAGCCACCCGGGCGATTGAATACCGGGGTGCCGGTACCATTGAATTTATTTTGGATGGTGAGCAGTTTTATTTCATGGAAATGAACACCCGGTTACAAGTGGAACACCGGGTGACTGAACTGATAACCGGGGTTGATTTGGTGGCCTGGCAAATTGCGGTGGCCGAGGGCAAGCCATTACCCAAAAAACAAGCCGATATCCAATGTCAGGGTCATGCCATTCAGGCACGGGTCTACGCTGAAGATCCGGACAATGACTATTTGCCGTCCACCGGACTGATTGAATATTTACAATTTCCCACAGAAGAAAAAGGATTGGTGGATTCCGGCGTGCGCGCCCATGACAGCGTCAGTATTCATTATGACCCCATGATTGCCAAGCTGGTGGCCTGGGGCGAAGACCGAACAGCCAGTATTCAGCGCATGCAACAGATGCTCAATCACAGTGCGGTGTTTGGCGTGACCACCAATTTGGGATTTTTATCAGCCATTATTGACAGTCCGTATTTTAAACAGCACCGGATTTATACCAACAGTCTGGACAATAAAGATCTGGATATTCAGCAACAAATCCCGCCGGCTGTGTGGGCGATTCTGGGCCGTGAGATTATACCGTCCAAAGCCGCATCAAGCATTTGGCAGCAAGCTGTGGGTTGGCGCCTGCAGCAACCCCGGGCACTGACCCTGAACATTACAATGAATGGACACACTGAACAACATCAAGTGACGCTGAACACAGACGGTTATTTAGTGGATGGCCAATTTCATTATCAGCCGACATCTGACGATTTGTGCCACCGACACCGGCATTTTGTCCAGGTAATTCATCATAACCACAGATACACCCTGCAATTGCCTAATCATGATGCGCAGGCAGTGGCCTCAGATGCCAATGCGTTGTATGCACCGATGCCCGGTAAAATCATTGACATCAAGGTCAGTGAAGGCGAACAGGTGGCACAGGGTGATACGTTACTGATTATGGAAGCCATGAAAATGGAACTGGCGATTAAAGCTGAGCGTGACGCTGAAATCAAAAACCTGGCTGTGGCGGTGGATAACCAGGTCAAAGCCGATGACCTGCTGGTGGAGTTGATGCCATGATGAGCTTACCGCAAAGCATTAAAATCGTTGAAGTTTCACCCAGAGATGGGCTGCAAAATGAATCACAGGTTATCGCAGTTAATGACAAAGTTCAGTTAATCAATGATTTACGTACTGCCGGCGTTAAGCACATTGAGGTCACTGGCTTTGTAAGCCCCAAATGGGTGCCGCAATTGGCCGATGCCAAACAAGTGGCGAGCCGTTTAGTGCACGATGAGGGTATTATTTATTCTGCGTTAACACCGAATATGAAAGGCTTTGAAGCGGCCATGGATGCCGGCATCAAAGAAGTGGCGGTGTTTACTGCGGCGTCAGAAACCTTTAACCAAAAAAACATTAAATGCAGCATTGAAGAATCCTTCGAACGCTTTACACCGATTTTAGAACAGGCCAAACAGAACGATATTAAAGTACGCGGCTATGTTTCTTGTGTCCTGGGTTGTCCCTATGAAGGGGAAATTGACCCTGAACAAGTTGCCGCTGTCAGTGAAAAACTGTTTGCCATGGGCTGTTATGAAATATCTCTGGGCGATACCATCGGCGTCGGCACCCCGTTAAAAGCCCAACGCATGTTTGCGCAAGTTGCCAAACGCATTCCGACCAATTCACTGGCGGTGCATTTTCATGATACCTACGGTCAGGCCCTGGCCAATATCCTGGCCTGTATTCAGGAGGGTGCCCGTATTATCGATGCCTCTGTGGCCGGACTCGGCGGCTGCCCCTATGCGCCAGGTGCAAGTGGTAACGTCAGCACCGAAGACGTGGTATACATGTTACACGGCATGGACATTAAAACCGGTATTGACCTGGATAAGCTCATCACCGCCGGCAAAAACATCAGTCAGGTCTTAGGTCGCTCCGGTAACAGCAAAGCCGCCAACGCCTGCGGGTCTTCCCAATGAAAACCATCAGCTGGCAGGATTTTGAGCAAGTTGAACTAAGGGTTGGCACCATTGTATCTGCCGAAGTATTTAAACAAGCCCGTAAACCCGCTTATCAATTACAAGTGGATTTTGGTGAAGACATCGGCACCAAAAAATCCAGCGCCCAGATTACCGATTTATACACCACAGAAGAATTGATCGGCAAACAAGTGGTGGCTGTGGTCAATTTTCAACCCAAGCAAATCGGGCCCATGATGTCTGAATGCTTGGTGACCGGCTTTTACAATGAAAAAGGCGCTGTAATCTTGGCTGTTCCCGATAAACCCTGTGAGAACGGCGCTAAACTGGGTTGATCGCCTCATTCAGCTTTGGATGGCTATGTCTTTATGCTGTGAACACAAAAGCGTGTATCCATTGAAATTCGGGTCTTTAGGCCCTATATTTATTGTTTATTAATAATAAGTTCTTACCAAAATGGTGAGTAATCTCATTGTTAATTTTGCAGAATAATAGATTTTTTGAGGTGTTATTATGGCCGGCGGTTGGTATAAAGACGGGGCGGTGCAGGATCAGATTGATGCCGATATCGCAGATGCAGTGGCACAGTTAAAAAAACAGCAAGCAACCGGGCCCAGCCTTACGCATTGTGAAGAGTGTGATACGCCGATTCCGAAAGCGCGTCAGGAAGCCATTCAGGGTGTGCGCTTGTGTGTGGCCTGTCAGGACATTGAGGATAAAAGCAATAACAATCAGTCAGCTTATAATCGACGTGGCTCAAAAGACAGTCAGTTGCGTTAATCATCAAATAAAATAATGATTTTTAAACTGGTCAGCTATAACATCCACCGCGCCATTGGTCTCGATCGGCGCTTTAGCCCGCAGCGAATTGCCGATATTCTCAATACCCTGAATGCCGATATTGTGCTGTTACAAGAGGTGGATTATGGTGTGCCGCGTTCTGATGAATTAGATCTGGCAGCGACCTTGGCGGATATGTGTGATTATCCCTACAAAGCCACCGGTTATAACGTCAGTTTAAAAAAAGGCTATTACGGTAATGCCACCTTAAGTCGCTTTCCGATTGTGGGTGAAAGCAACATCGATTTAACCGTGGATAATAAGAAAAAACGCGGTTGTCAGCATACTTTGATCGATTTAGATGAATCAAGGAATGACCGTTTAATGCTGGATGTGTTTAATCTGCACTTGGGTTTGTCGGCCAAAGAACGGCAAAAACAAATGGGTATTTTGTTTAAATCGCCTGAGTTTTCCAATATAAATCCTGATTATCCCTGTATTGTCGGTGGTGATTTTAATGACTGGCGGTCATTGTTACGGGCCTTATTTATTATCGGCCGCGATTTTGAATGTGCCACCGATCGCACCACCATCCGTGGTAATGAAAAAGCCATCAAAACCTATCCTTCCTTTTCACCCCGCGGCGGCTTAGACCGTGTCTATTACCGGGGTGGTTTAAAAGCCCTGAATGCCCACCGCTCAAAAATCAAAACCGCTAAAGTCGCCAGCGATCATCTGCCGATTGTGGTGACCTTTGAATTATTGAAAAATAACGAAAACAAATAAAAGTCAGCTCAGCAGCTGGCCGCCGCCATACCTCGAAACAATGTTATATTATCCTGTAGAGTTGCTTTTTAACCACAAAGTTCGCAAAGTTTTTCACAAAGGGCGCAAAGGTATTTAATTCATTATCTTTTACTTTGTGGGCTTTGTGTGTTAATCGTGTTCTCTGTGGTTAATTTATTGCTTAAATAATCAAGTGTATTTGTAAAAGATGCTGGGTACCGGCCTTTGCCGGTACGGGGTGGGAAATAGGCCATAAAAAAGGCGGCTCGGTGGCCGCCTTTTTATACGAAAATTGATGCAATTACCAGATTTTAACGCGTTCTTCGGGGGGCAGGTACATACCGTCACCCGGTTTCACATCAAAAGCCCGGTAGAATTCAGGCATATTTCTTAAAATGCCATTGGTGCGGAATTCTGAAGGCGCGTGGGGATCGGTTTCGATGCGTTTGCGCAGCTCTTCATCGCGGTATTTACGCATCCAGACCTGTGCCCAGCCCAGGAAAAATCGTTGATCTGGTGTGTAACCGTCAATCACACGGTCTGCGGTATAATGCTTTTTAAAGGCTTTATAAGCAATCGCCATACCGCTTAAATCACCGATGTTTTCGCCCTGGGTGAATTCTCCCTTGACATGAAGACCATCCAAGACCGTAAAAGCATCATATTGTTTAATCAGTTTTGCGGTACGTTCTTCAAAGCGTTTACGGTCTTCGTCAGTCCACCAGTTTTTCAGATTACCGTCACCGTCATATTTAGAACCCTGGTCATCAAAGCCATGGCCCATTTCATGACCAATCACTGCACCGATACCGCCATAATTAACGGCTTCATCGGCTTCTAAGTTAAAGAATGGTGGCTGTAAGATGGCGGCCGGGAATACAATTTCATTTTTGGTGGGGTTGTAATAAGCATTCACCCGTTGTGGATTCATGCCCCATTCGTGGCGATCAATCGGCTGACCTAATTTACTGCGGTTACGGTGGGTTAAAAAGCGATTCGCTTCCACCAGATTGGCAATCAGGTTATCGGCTTGAATGTTCATGTCACTGTAATCACGCCAGCGATCGGGATAACCCACTTTGGGGTTAAATTTGGCCAGTTTAACCAGGGCTTTTTCTTTGGTGGCATCACTCATCCAGTCCAATTCTTTAATGCTGTCACCATAGGCTTCACGTAAATTTTCAATCATCACATTCATGCGCTCTTTAGCTTCCGGCGGAAAGTGTTTTTCAACGTAAATTTTACCGACCAACTCACCAATCAAGCCATTAACAAGATTAACGCCGCGTTTCCAGCGAGGTTCTTGCTCCGGGGTGCCGGTGAGGACCGTACCATAGAAGTCAAAACTGGCCTGTTCAAATTCAGCACTTAAGTAAGGTGCGGCTGATCGCAACAGTTGCCAACGAAAATAATCTTGCCACTGGTCCAGATCAAAATGAGTCAGGGCCTGATTAAAGGTACTTAAGTAATCGGGTTGAGAGACAATCAATTGCTCAGGCTGCTCAATCATGCTTTCACTAAGCCAGGCTTCCCAATCCAGATTCGGTAACAGGACTTTTAATTCACTGAAGGTTAATTTGTTGTAGGTTTTATCCCGGTCTCGGTTCTGAATGCGGGTCCACTGACCTTCGGCCAGGAATTTCTCCATTTGATAGACAGTGTCTGCCTTATCCCGGCTGTCTTTGTATTCGGCTAAATCAAACATTGTTGCGATGTGATTTTTGTAGGCATCCCGAATCTTTTGTGATTGCTCACCTTCTTTAAAATAATAATCACGATCCGGCAAGCCCAAACCACTTTGACTCATATAAACGATGTACGTATCCGACTGCTTTTGGTCGATATAGACATACATGCGAAGAGGCGAGGTGCTGTAAATATCCGCATAGGCCATGTAAGCGCTTAAATCGGATTGAGTCTGGATGTTGTTAATGCGATTCATTTCATCAGCCAGAGGCTGCATACCGAGTTCCTCTAAGCGCTCGGTATCCATCCAGGAGGCGTAAATATCAGCAATTTTTTGTTCGGTGCTGCCAGGCGGGTTATCATGGCTTGAGACCTCAAGAATAATCTCTTTAACATGTTCGCGGCTTTCGTCGCCGAGTTTGGTGAAGGAGCCGTAATTGGATTTGTCGGCGGGAATTTCAAACGTCTCCAGCCAGTGTCCGTTCACATGGCGGTAAAAATCATCCTGCGGACGAATGGATTTGTCCATGTGGTCTAAGGTGATGCCTGATTGCACAGAATTGTCTGGGGTTCGGACATCATGTTTGGTTTGATTGGTTTGGCAGGCCATCAGCGGTAAACATACGGCGGCCGTGAGCAGTAATTTTTTCATGGATTTTAATCGGTTTTATAAAACCGTGTTATCTTAACTTGTTTTGATAACCGGTGTATGTGTCTATGGTCATGTTCAGAGGACAGAGGACAGAGGACAGAGTACTGATGACTGATGACCGAGGGTTGATGGAAGAAATTCCACGCTGTGGTTAATTTTATTGTTTAGCCGGATTATTCTCAAAGACCCGGGGTACCGGTCTTCACCGGTTCGGGTTGAGATAGATTGATGGGTCATTTCGTTGACTGTATTTAGTTTTTTCCGCTGAGGGCTAAATTGGTGACCGCCTGGGTGACTTTTTGAATGCGTTTTTGTTGTTTTTTAACAAAATCCTGGTCGGCTTTAGGTTGTTGATACCATTGCTGTAACCAATTCAGGGCTTGTTGACAGGCCGCTTGATCGCCTTCTTTTCCAGCCATGCGATCGGCCAGCACCTTGACCTGATAAGCCATGCGTTGTTCCATATAATCCTCAGGTGTGTCTAAGCCGGTGAGGTATTCGCCGGCAATTAGGTGCTCTGACAAATCACCCGTGTTGGTTTCTTGGTGTATTCGGTCAGTAAACAGAGACCGGGCGCTCGATGAACAGTCTGACAACTTTTTGTCCAATTCTTCGGCGGATAGATTGCCTTGTTCATACTGAGAATACAATCCGTCAATGGTTTGCCACTGCTGGATATCAGCGGTTACTTGTTGTGCGGCGTGTTGTTGTCGTTGCCGATCAAAATCCTGCATCAGTTGTTGATGTTCTTTGTGAAGTACAGGACCTTGTTGTGCCAGTTGCTGCCAGTCACCGTTAAACTGACTGCGCAATTGATCCAGCGCTTTGATGTCCTGAGCCTGTTTTAATTGTGCGCGTGTGGTTTTAATCAAATCAAGACATTGTTTTTTGTGGGCGTTGATTTCGGCTTGCTGGGCCTGTTGTTCTGCTTGTCGGCGGTTAAAAACTTTGTCATTGGCCCGGCGAAACTTCTTCCATAACCTGCGTTCGGTTTTGGGGCTGACGTAACCGGCCCGGGGCCATTGTTTTTGCAAATCTTTGGCCGTTTCAATGGCCTCGGCCAAATCTTCCACAACGGCTAAACCTTCGGCTTGTTCAATCAATGCCTGTTTATTATGTTCTGCTTTTTGATACCCCACGGATAGATGGTCATTGATGCGATTGATTTCTCGGCGCAGGGTTTTGGCGGTTTGACCGCGGTCTTTGGGCGGTAGTTTATCCAGGTTTTTCAGGTGATTTATCGCTGTTCTCACCAGTTTGCTTAACTCAGGTGGCGCGCCTTCTTCCAAATCAGCGCCCTGCATGGTTTTGATATGTTGATTTATTTTGTTTAATTGCCGGTCTTGTTGTTCGCTGCGCTTTTCAAAGAAAGGTTGGGCCGGTTCAAACAGTGCCTGAGAAACGGTCCGAAAGGCTTGCCATTGTTTTTGATTACGGGGTGAATAGCGATCACCGGGCAATTTTTCCATCTCTTCCAACTCAGCCCACTGCTGATTGGCTTGTTGTAATTTTTGCAAAACCGCATCAGGGTGCATACCGGAGCCAACCAGTTGTTTGAGGTCTTTTATCAGTTGCTCACGCACTTTGTCATGGCTCCATTGTTGCCATTGGCGTAGTTCTTTCAGCTGTTGCCACAACTGATCAATGGCAAATTTATGTTGTTTCAGCGTGGGATGTCCGTGTCCGGCTTGTTTTTGTAATTCGTTGAGTTGATTGATCAGTTTTTTAGCTTCACTGAGTTGGCCCTCTTTAATTTTGGCTTCGGTGGGCGCAATCAGTTCGACCGCTTGTTCAGCGGCTTTATTACGGCGCTCAGCGCTGGCGGTGATTTTATCTGCCAGACGGGCGATGTCTTCATCAAATTGACTTTGTAAAGCTGCCAGATCAGCGGTTTCTGTGGCCCCTGCGGTAGCTTGTTGCCATTTTGTCTTAAGTTGTTTGAGTGCGTGGGGTGCCGCTGTGGATTGTTCTAACTGGCGGTTTAATTCGCTCAAAATGGTGTGGCATTCAGCCGGTGCCTGAGCGGCTTGTTGAGCTTCTTTTAATCTGCCGCTGAGGGTCGTCAACGCTTGTTGCCATTGCGATTTTTGGTCCTGATCAAGTGCATCAGTCTCAGCGTTATGATACTGATCAATGGCCTGCTGTAACTGGCTGAGTGACAAGGTATCAGCACGTTGACTATGGTCCATTAATTGGGTTAATAAATGCTGCTGCTTTTGTTTTTTTTGTTGTGATAAAAAGGCCTCACGGTAATCGCTGTCGAGGGTCATTCTGGCAGTATTCAGCGCACCCTGGTAACGGGTTTTAAGTTGTTCAGGTAGTTGATCTGGTGGTATTTGTTGCCACTGAAGTTCGATGTCTTCTAAATCAAGTTGGTGGTTTTTTAACACCACATTTTCCAGCTGTCGGCAGACATCTTCAGCGATTTTTTCAGGGTCTTGAGGGGTTTGCTGATAAAGTTTTTCGGCAATGGTCTGTTTAAGTTGGGCGCTTTTTTGGCCGAGTTGTCGTTGTATGCGCTGTAATGTTGAGTTTTGCTCAATGTTTTTCAGGATATAGTGCTGCAATTCGGGTGATTCAACGGCCAGCAATAAATCTCCCAGCAAACCCTGGCGCTTGATACCGTCCACCGCGACTTTGCGCAGTGCCAATGATTGACTATGTTCAATTAAATAGGCTTTGGCTTCATGGCTTTTCAGTTTTTGTGCCAGACTTAAATGGCTGTCTGTTTGCTCAGCGTTGGAGACAGCGGCTAAAAAATGGCTCAGTCGTTTGTCCGCGGATTGTTGGATGTCTTGATTGGGGTGTTTGGCGGCAATTTCTTGCAGCACACTGAGTTCACTGATACGGTTAAGTGCAGCTTTTTGAACTTTTTCGCTGTTGTCATGAAAAACAATGTCTGATAAATGGGCTTTGAGTTCACCGTCACTGCTGTGTTGAATAGCAGTTAATCGCACTTGTTCGTTGTTACTTTGCCATTTTGGTTTGTTAAACCAATTCAGTATGCTCATCAGGCCACCCTGGATAATAAATGTTGTTCAATAAATTGTAATTGTACGCGGCTGTCATCAATGGTTAACAGTTCACGCGACCTAAATTCAGCCGGTAACTGCGCTGAGAACCACTTAATGTGTTTTTTTGCCATGCGACAACCCCGTGTTTGACCGTAAAACTGATGTAAATTTAACACATGTTGATATAAGGTTGTCATAATTTCCGAAATCGTTGGCAAACTGCGGAATTCACCGGTTTTCAGATAATGGGATATTTGTTTGAAAATCCAGGGATTTCCTTGCGCGGCGCGTCCCACCATAAGTCCGTCACAGCCCGTGATATTAAGCACATGTTGAGCTTTTTCAGGGCTGTCGATATCACCATTGGCAATGATTGGGATGCTTCGTTGCTGTTTAACCGCTTTGATTAAAGTGTAATCAGCCCGGCCGGTGTATTTTTGCTGCTGGGTGCGACCATGTATAAATAAAGCCGCAATTCCGGCTTGTTCAGCATCGGCTGCGATGTCTTCAATATTCAGGTGGGTGGCGTCGGTACCGAGCCGGGTTTTTAAAGTCACCGGTACAGACACCGCATCCACCACCGCCTCGCATATGGCTTTGATTTGTTCAGGGTAGGCCATTAATGCTGAACCACAACGCTTTTTAGCCACCTTTTTTTGTGGACAGCCCATATTGATGTCAATAATTTGGGCGCCGTTACAGACATTGTATTTGGCCGCTTCAGCCATGGCTTTGGGATCAGAGCCGGCGATTTGTACCGCAATCGGTCCAGGTTCACCGTCATGATTCATCCGAAAGCGGGTTTTGGCGGTTTTTAACAGTGATAAATCACAACTGAGCATTTCACCCACCGCATAGCTGGCGCCCAGTTGCTTACACAATTGACGGTAAGGGCGATCGGTGACACCGGCCATCGGTGCCAGCATCACCGGGTGATTAATTTTATAGGGACCGATGTAAAAAGGCATGAGTTGATTACACCAGTTGACTGAAAATTTTAAAGCCGGAAACCCAGGTGGCAATGGCCGAACCCACATTAGTGAGGATAAACACCAACAGCACCCGTGTGACCGGGTTTTTCCACCAGCCGGTGAGTTTCATGGCATCGTGTTGCAAAGATTCAAAATCCTGCACCTTGGGTTTGCGCACCATGGTTTCCACCAAAGCCGCCACCATCCCCGCTGCAATGGTGGGGTTTAAGGAGGTAAATGGTGCGGCCAGCATGGCGGCCAGTATGGTCAGCGGATGACCACCGGCCAGAGCGGCACCGATACCGGACAAAACACCATTATAAAGCAACCAGATTTTGATCAACGACCAGCCGAGGGCTTCTTCGGTGGCAAAGCCCCAAACAAATCCGCTGACAATCACCAATGTAATTAACCAGGGCAGGAGCTTAAACCATTTCTTTTTCGGTGGAATCGCTTCGAGCTCAGACAGGGTGTCCTGATTGTTCTTCTCTTCGGAAATGTACCCTGATAAGCCTTTTAAATGTCCGGCACCAATGACCACCAGAACCTGGGGTTTTTCTTTGTCGGTTTTTAATTGTCGGCCATGAACGTGCAGTTTGGCTGCCATATATTGGTCTCGTTCATCAATCAATGAGCGATAAATACCGGCTGAATTTTCAGACAGTTCACTAAAAGTACTTTCCAGCATGTCGCCGGTTTTAAGTTTTTCAATTTCCTCATTACTGATTTCAGATTGCTCAAAAAAACCGCCAAAACCGAAAATCAGGTTGACCTTTTCTAAAAAAGACAGGCCGCGCCAGGTTCGTTTCATGGTGATACCGACATTGCGGTCAATGTTCCACACCGGTAAGTCATTGGCCCGGGCAGATTCGATGGCTTGTTTCATTTCAGCGCCCGGTTCAATACCCAGCTGATTGGCCAGTCTTTTCTGGTAGGCACTCATGGCCAGATTGGTGGCGATGACACCGGTTTGTTTTTGTTTAATGATACTAATCAGGTCTAAATTACGGTAGCGGTTGGTGTCGGTCAAAGCCTGGTAGCGTAAATCGTCCAGTTCAATGGCGACCGCATCATAGTCACCGTGTTCGATAAGTTCTTTGACCACATCAGCACTTTTTTGAGAAATGTGGGCGGTGCCCAGTAAGGTGTATTCTATCCCTTGAAATTCGACGATTTGGTGTGGCTGATCCGACAGCAATGCAGCAATATCCACTTTTACGACCCAAAAAAAGCGGTTATTTTATCACTGATGGTGCGCTAATTGTATGCTTTGCTTTATCGGGCTTTCATCAGACAAGTGAACAACATCTGTGATTATTTTTGTTTGTACATAAGAACTAAAAGCTCTATGATAATTATATTCAATAGAGCGACCCTTATTAATGGTAACAAACCCAAAATATGCCTGAAACCGGTTCATCTGATTTACTGTTTTGGAATGCCCTGGCACTGATTGTGGCCGCCAGTGTGTTTGTGCCGGTGTTTGTGAAAATTAAATTTGGTGCGGTGCTCGGCTATTTGGTGGCGGGGATTGCGGTTAATTTATTGTTTTCAGGAGGTTTTTCAGAACACCCCGAAGAGTTGTTGCATTTTTCCGAGTTCGGTGTGGTGTTGTTTTTATTTGTGATTGGATTAGAACTCAATCTCGCCACCTTGTGGGATATGCGCAAAGATATTTTTGGTTTGGGGGCAGCACAGGTGCTGTTCAGTGCCCTGGTGATTGGTATCCTGGCATATTTGGTCGGGATGCATTGGTCCGGTTCTGTGGTGATAGGTACCGGCATGGCCTTGAGTTCAACCGCCATTGTGATGAGTCAATTGAGTGAAAAAGGTGAACGGCGTAGTTTACACGGCCGAAAAACCTTTGGGATTTTATTGTTTCAGGACATCGCCATTGTGCCGTTGTTATTATTGGTGACTTTACTCGCGCCCACCGGTGAAGATGTCACTTTAGTAGAAAGTTTAATTGATATCGGTTTGGCGGTGGCGGCCATTGTGGCGCTTATTTTGACCGGTTATTACGCCTTGGATCATGTGTTTCGCTTATTGGCATCCACCGGCTTACATGAAATTATGACCGCCAGTGCTTTAGGGTTGGTGATTGCGGCGGCTTTATTGATGGATCTGGTGGGCATGTCCAATGCCATGGGGGCTTTTTTGGCCGGGGTGATGCTGTCGGAGTCCTCCTACCGCCATGAAGTCAAAGCCAATATTGAACCCTTTCGGGGTTTGTTCCTGGGTTTGTTTTTTATGGCGGTGGGTTTGGCGTTGGATTTGCGCGTGGTGATGGATAACTGGTTATTGATTTTAGCCATTGCGCCCGGCGTTATGTTGCTAAAAACAATTTTACTGTACCTGGTCAGCCGTTTTTTCAAACATGACCACAACACCTCGATTCGACTGGCCTTTGCCTTGCCGCAATTGGGTGAGTTTGGTTTTGTGCTGTTTTCAGCGGCGGCCACTGCCGGTATTTTTGCCGATAATGTGTCATCAATTCTGATTGCGATTGTGTCGGTGACCATGATGTTGTCGCCGTTGCCTTTATTGTTTCAAAACTTTTTTATCAACAAAGAACTGCAGGATGTTCTGGATGAAACCTTTGAAGACACCCGCGGCAATGTACTGATTATTGGTTTTGGTCGTTTTGGGCAAATGGTATCACAACCCTTGTTTGCCGATGGTTATGATGTCACCATTTTGGACAATGATGCCCGACGTATCCGGGAAGCCCGCGGCTTTGGTTTTAAAGTGAATTTTGGTGATGGCACCCGTCGGGATATTTTACGTGCGGCCGGTGCTGAAAGTTGTGAAGTGGTGATTATTTGCACCAACAACCCGGAAGTGACCAACCGCAGTATTCGGGCTTTAAAAGCGATTAATCCACAGGCCAAAATTTTCGTCCGTTCTTACAACCGCCGCCATTCCATTGATTTACATGATATGGATGTCACTTTTTCAGTGCGAGAAACCTTTGAAAGTGCCTTGATACTGGGTAAGCAAGTGTTGATTGAATTGGGCGTCAGTGAAGAGCAGGCCAGTGATTACATCGAAGATATCCGTATCCGTGATTTAGAGCGTTTACAAGAACAAGCCGAAGGCGATATGGAGTCAGGTATGGAGCGGGTATTGCGAAAACCGGTTAAGCCGGATTAATAATTTCTGACAATGAGGTCAGCCATGGTTTTGTAGCGCTGGTAAAGTGAGGATACATTTTCAGGTGGTAAGCTGATTTGGCGCTCTTTTAAAAATGTCGGGTTATATAATTTAGAATAAGAACGTTCCCCTAAATCACAAGCGAAGGTAACAATATGTTGATTGTGAGCGCCGTTTGCGGCTGCAAATAAAGCACCGGCCACATTCAGGGCAGCACTGCTGCCCAATAAAATACCATCGTGCTGCAGTAAATGACGGGATATGGCGACTAAATCGTTGTCCGGAAGGTTAATGGCATAATCAACCTGGGCTTGTTTGAAGTTGGCCACAGCGCGCATAATGCCAATACCTTCTGTAAATGAATCACCGTCTGACACAAACTGGCCTGTTTTTAAATATTGATAGAGCCCCGAACCATCCGGGTCAACCAACCAGGTTGTGATGTTTTTATTTTTTTCTTTTAAAAATTGAGTGACACCACCGATGGTTCCACCGGTGCCGCTCACTGACACCACAGTAGTTACTTGACCTTTGGTTTGTTGCCATATTTCAGGGCCGGTGGTGGCGTAGTGCGCGGTGGCGTTGGCGGTGTTTTCAAATTGATCAGCCCACCAATAATCTGTATTATGTTCAGCCAGTCTTCTGGCGGTGTGGTAAAAATGATTGTCGTTGGCAAAAGGACAGGGATCCACCAGCTTTAATTGGGCACCATACAATTCAATCAGCCGTTGTTTTTCAAGTGCTTGTCCCTTGGGCATAACAACCAACATATTAAACCCCATGGCTCTGGCAACTAATGCCAAGCCAATACCGGTATTGCCGGCAGTGCCTTCAACAATGGTCATACCGGGTTTTAACTGCCCAGAATCAACTGCATCAATTATCATCTGACGCGCGGCACGGTCCTTAATGGAACCACCGGGATTTTGAAATTCACATTTCAGGTAAATCTCTGATCCGGTTAATTCAGACAATGAAGGAATTCTCACTAAATCAGTCTGACCGATGGTTTCAATGATGTTGGATTTTATAGACATAACGATTAAATGAGTTTTGCTTAATTGTAACATTCATTGGTTCGCTAAGTCTTAATGAGTCATTGATAAGAAAATGAGATATCGTCAATTTTTATTAAGCTGTTATTCAGTGAGTTTAGACTTAAAATAGTTGAGTCTTGGCCAATATCGCTTAAGATAAGTGTTTTTAGTTTTTAAGCACTACGATGAATGAGTTTATTGCTGACATAGTCAACAAAGTCAAACCCTCTGCCACCATTGCGGTGTCGATGAAAGCCGCTGAATTAAAAGCCGCCGGCCAGGACGTCATTGGTCTGGGCGCCGGTGAACCTGATTTTGATACCCCGGAACACATAAAACAGGCCGCCATTGAAGCCATCCATAATGGTCAGACAAAATACACCGCCGTTGACGGTACGGCGGCATTAAAACAAGCGATTATCGATAAACTAAAACGTGATAATCAGGTCGATTATCAGGCCAATGAAATCCTGGTATCCAATGGAGCCAAGCAAAGTATTTATAATCTGATGAATGCGGTCATCAACCCCGGCGATGAAGTGATTATTCCGGCGCCATACTGGGTGTCTTACCCGGACATGACATTATTGGCCGGTGGTGAATCAGTCATTGTGCAAACAAAAGCAGATAATGCCTTTAAGATGACTGCCGAGCAGTTATCGAATGCCATCACTGATAAAACCAAATTGATTATTCTGAATTCGCCCAGCAACCCCACCGGACAGGTATATTCTCAAGCTGAATTAGCGGCCATCGGTGAAGTGGTTCAGGCCAATCCCCATGTGCTTATTATGACCGATGATATTTATGAGCATATTTATTGGGGTGATGAGCCGTTGACCAATTTGGTGGCCCTGTTTCCGGCACTCAAAGACCGGGTGATTTTAGTCAATGGTGTGTCCAAAGGTTATGCCATGACCGGATGGCGGATTGGATTTGCCGCCGCCAATCGTGACATTATTACCGCCATGCGTAAACTGCAATCACAAAGTACCTCTAACCCCTGTTCAATTTCCCAGGCTGCTGCTGCTGCCGCCTTTAACGGACCCCAGGATTGTTTACAAACCATGACCCGGGCGTTTAAGCAGCGCCATGATTTCGTGGTGCAGGCGCTCAATGAAATAGAGGGTATTACATGTTTGCCGGGTGACGGCGCTTTTTATGCGTTTGCGGATGTAACCGCATTAATTGATTCACATCCTGAGTGTAACAATGATGTGGAACTGGCCACCTGGTTGCTGGAATCCGCCGGTGTGGCGGTGGTACCGGGTACCCCGTTTGGTGCGACTGGTTATGTGAGGATTTCATTTGCCACCGGTATGGACGTGTTGAATAATGCCATGACACGGATTAAGCAAACGGTCGAGCGATTACGGTCATAACCATGCAGTATCGGATTATTGTGCAATTTGCCGAGCTGGCATTAAAAGGCAAGAACCGCCACCGTTTTATCAAAAAATTGCGTAAAAATATCAAGGATAAACTCAAAATGATGGGTTATGAATGGCCGGTGAAAGCCATTCATGACCGGATTTATGTACAGGTACCGAACAAAAACGGGGCTGATGAGGCGATTGATGAAGCAACGGCCCGAGCGGTGGTGCAGGAATTGGCGCGTTTGCCCGGTATTGCCTGGTTGAGTTTAGTGTATTGGCTCAGCGAACAGCAGTTTGGCTTTTTAAGTCATCAGCCGGATTTAACCGTGATTCATGATTTGGTCGGTCGTCTGGCACAGGAACAGTACCGTCCGGAACGCAGCTTTGCGGTGCGGGTTAAACGTCGGGATAAACGCTTCTTCATTGCGTCACAGGATTTTGAACAGCAGATCGCGGCCACCATTTTAAAAAACAGCGATTGGCAGCAGGTCAATCTGAGCCGTCCCGATCAGACATTTTATGTGGACATCGCCTCTGACGGCATCTCGGTTCACAGCGATAAAATCACCGGAGTCGGTGGTTTGCCGGTGGGATCAACCGGTCAGGTTTTGACTTTGCTATCGGGTGGTTTCGATTCGCCGGTGGCGGCCTGGCTGATGGCCAAACGCGGTTGTCAAACCGATTTTATTCACTTCACAGCCAGTCACCGGCCGCCGGGTGATATCGAACAAGATAAAATTGTCCGAACCGCAAAGATTGTCAGTGAAAGCAGTGGCTTTGTGCGCTTATATATCGTGCCTTATACCTATTTTGATATGGCGTTAATGGAACTGGATTTAGACTACGATTTAATTCTGTTTCGGCGCTTTATGGCACGGGTGGCGAGCCGATTGATGCCGGATGTGGAAGCCCAGGCGCTGGTGACCGGCGATAATTTAGGGCAAGTGGCTTCACAAACATTAGAAAATATGGAATCCATGAATAAAAGCACCGGGGCCATGATTTTAAGGCCCTTATTGACTTACAACAAA
The DNA here is from genome assembly GCA_964557625.1 of uncultured Marinicella sp. GTDB lineage: Bacteria > Pseudomonadota > Gammaproteobacteria > Xanthomonadales > Marinicellaceae > Marinicella. The sequence goes on along the minus strand of CAZLAW010000001.1, from coordinate 31,453 downwards.
CATGATATTATCGACTTGTCCACGGATTTGGGCTTGTTTGAAGTGTGTCGTGAGCCGCATAAGGACTGTTGTGCTTTGATTTCAAAAAATCCACGCACCAAATCCCGTGGTGATGTGCTGGAAAAAATGGAACAAACGCATTTGAGCGACTATGAACAGTTGATTGAAAACACCTTAAAAGATGCCACGGTGCTGACCTTTTATTTTGGTCAATGGGTGAATAAGCCCCAAAAGGACAAAGCGCGATGATCAGACTGTTTTGTTTGCGGTCTATATCGGTGTGGCTGGTTTTGGTTTTATGTCATGATTTGGCAGCACAATCCGTTACATCGGTTGAACCGATTCAACTCAATGAATACCGCGTCTATCCGATCAACGGTATCGATCAAATCGAGCCGTCAGGCTTAACCCTTAAAAATGGCACACTGTATACCGTAGGTGATAAACACCGGGCGATTTATCGTTTGGACATCCGGGATGATGAAGCCTGGTTGCATAAAGAAATGACCTTGGCCAGTGAACGTGATTTGGGTGTTGCAGCGTTAGACTTAGAGGGTATCACAACCGTGGATGGTGATTTTGTGCTGGTTTCTGAAGCCCACCATCGGCTGATCCATGTCCACCGGGACGGCCAATTACGCTGGCTGCCGGCACAGGGTAACGGATTATACCAATCTGCTTTTGATGCCGGGTTATTGCAGCTTCATAATGCCGGTCTGGAGGGTGTGGCTTATTTGGGTAATCAGCGGTTTTTGCTGGCCGCAGAACGTCAGCCGCGTGGTTTAATAACACTCAAATTTTCTGAAGATATGACCGAGCTTGTGTCGCAGCATAACCAAATCATGCTGAATAGTCGACAGTATTTGCATGGGCGTCATCCAGATATGACCGGATTATTTGTCCACCAGAACCAAGTGTATGCCCTGCAACGCAATGCCTATGTGGTTCATGAACTTAATGCGGTGGGGAACAGGCTATATCAAGAGGGCCGGGCCTGGTCTTATGAGCACATTGTCCGTGATCCCAAACACGCTTACAGCGATATGCGGTTTGGTCATGCCGAAGGTCTGGCGGTGGATGATGACCATTTCTACCTGGTGCTGGATAACAACCGCATACCGAATGCCAAAAACCCCAATGACAAACGACCGTTACTGATTGTCGCCCAGCGCCCAGTTCTGAACGGTGGTGATTAAGTCAGTTTTAATAAAAGGCTTGGCCATCTGATTCACCGGTCGTTCAGCCAGATTAAATTCAGCCAGCAAACCACTTCGATGACTTTGTACTTGCCAGTCAAAAACAGTGTCATCGGAGACTTCAAACTGCAGCGTGAAGGTGGGATTATCGGTGATATGATATTCGATGAGTTTTTGACCCGGTGCAAGCTGCATCGGTGTTTCATAACGATGAATACGCCCGCCCACTGCTAAACTGTGAATTGTCATGGCTTGTTGGGTATAAACAGAGACAATATCCGTGCCCGGTTCTGCGTTAATGGTGACATTAACCCGTTGATAATTCATTTGATTTAACGGTTTGCGGACTTCAACGGTGGCCGGGTAAGCGGCGTTGAAGTCACTTTGTGCCACAGTGGTGAGTGGCTTTTTGTAGGTTGTTTGAAAATCTTTTGCGACGTGTTCGGGCATTGGGTTTTCAAATAAATCGCTGAGCCAGTCACCGCGGCGGTTATCGGCATGAAATAGATACGCTTGTTGGTTGTCCACATCGTTCAGGTAATTGATGGAAGTGGGTAAGGGCTGATGGGGTGTGAAGTGTCGGTATTCAAACACCACCCAGGCACAATAAAACACCGGTATTAATAACAACCAGGCGGTGTTATCCGATTCTGTGCTGCGTTCGACCCAGCTATTCAAAGGTGACATCATGAACACCAGAATCAGCATCGCTGCCGGGGTCATCCAAATACCCAATGCCACCGGTAAATTAATCATTAAAGTACCCAAAGGTAACAGCATCAGTATCAGTAAAACAGGTGCCAGTTGCTGCCCCCACAGAGGTTTGTAGAGGCTTAACAAAGCCACAGGCAATGCCAAAATGGCGGGTATAATCAAAAAACCGGCACCGGGTAACGCCTGCGTCACAAGACTGACTGTAAGCAGCCATAAGCCCAGACTGATTACTGCATCACCCGGCTGTTGTGACACCGACCGACGGCCGTAAACCATAACAAAAATAATCAGACTGAGTATTATCTGAGCATTGATTAAGGCATGGCCACCATAGGGGAAACCTTGCAATATGTCTTTCCAGCCTGGAATCAGGGTATAAACCGCAGCCACTAAGATGTAATTGGCTATAAAGACAAAAAAACCGGTCAAAGCCAGAGGCTTTAAGCCACTGAGTAAGGATTTAAAACCGTGTTCGGATTTTTTCAGGGTGAGAACAAACAGCATCAGCCAGGCCAGCCACACCAGGGTGAAAATAATGACCGACGTGCTGCGCGAATAACTGATAAGCCCTTGTGTCGGTACGCTGAAATAAACCGGTGATTGTTCGGATTGGAGTTGACTCAAATCGGTGTCAGCCAGATAGTTCAACAGGGTTTTGGTTTGGATTAAATGGTGCGCCACAGAATTAAGCGATAAATGCGCCAGATCATCGGTGGGGCTGTGGTAATTGAAATGGTTATCAATAAAGGCCAGATTAAACGCTTGGATACCTTGTTTTTTAAACGGTGTAACATCGGTGTCATTGGGCATTTTGGCGTAAATTTCGGCGTCTAAAGAACTGCTGACCGGCATCGGCACACCGGCTTGTTGATAGGCTTGAATTAATCCCCGGGTGCCGTTGGTGGTTTCCGGTAAGAAAATCGACGGACCACTGCTGCCACGGGCTTCTAAATTAATGATGACACCGATATTGTGGTGGCGTAATTGGTCTTCAATAAAAGCTTTGGCCCCCAATAAACCAAGTTCTTCACCGTCGGTGAGTAACAGCATAAGTGTGTTCCTGGGTGTTGGGTTTTGCTGAATATAGGTTTTAAAAATTTCCAAAGCCACCGCCACGCCGGCGGCATCATCGGCAGCACCGGTGGCTGAAAAGCGGGCGGCATCATAATGCGCCATTAACATCACCGCCGGGGCATTTTCTGTCTGACCCGGGTATTGGATGATGTAATTGGTTAAACCAGCGGCCTTTCGGTTGTGTTTATTGTAGTAATGGGTTCGGTGTTGATTGATTCGAATTTTGGGGTTGTTTAATTGCTGCACATGGCGTTCAAGGTATCGGCCGGTCACTTTATGGGTGGCTTGACCCACGGCATGGGGGTATTCCGTGATTTTGTGGATGTGTTTAAGAATGGATTCCATAAAAACCCCGTCATATATTAGATGTGCGGGTGTTTTTGAGGGGTAACTGAGCTCATAGCCGCCACGAATCACCAATAAGATCAATGCCATGATAAGGGTATTTTTAAGCAGGCTCATGGTGGTCTCTCTGTAACTATTGTCGTATTATTCGGGCACCCAGCTGATTGAGTTTCTCTTCAATGGCTTCATAACCCCGATCGATGTAGTGAATGTCATGCACCTCGGTTTCTCCTTGTGCCGCCAGACCGGCAATCACCAATGAGGCCGAAGCCCGTAAATCAGTGGCGGTAACCGGCGCCCCACTGAGTTTTTCAACACCCGTAATAATGGCCTGATTACCTTCAACTGTAATATCGGCGCCCATGCGGTTGAGTTCATCCACATGCATAAAACGGTTTTCAAATAAGGTTTCGGTAATCACACTGGTGCCGTCAGCAATGGCGTTTAAAGCACAAAACTGGGCTTGCATATCGGTGGGGAAAGCCGGATGTGGTGCGGTGCGGATGTCCACCGGTTGTGGTCGTTTTTCATGCATATTAAGGTGAATGGTGTCTTCGGTGGTGCTGATATCAGCACCGGCTTCGGTGAGTTTTAATAATACCGCATCGAGGTCATCCGGTTGTGTATGGGTGATGGTGATGTGGCCGCCGGTCATCGCCGCGGCCACCAGAAAGCTGCCAATCTCAATCCGGTCAGGTAATACATGGTGGGCCACACCACGTAACTTATCCACACCTTGAATCCGGAGTTTTGAGGTCCCGAGGCCCTCGATGTGGGCACCCATGGCGATCAGATAGCGGCCTAAATCGACCACTTCAGGTTCGACGGCCGCATTTTCAATCATTGATTCACCTTGCGCTAAACAAGCCGCCATCAAAATATTTTCTGTACCGGTTACCGTGACCTTGTCCAAAATAATCCTGGCGCCTTGAAGTCGCTGGCAGTGGGCATGAATATAACCGTCACTGACGTCGATATCCGCACCCATGGCTTTTAAACCTTTCAGGTGCAAATCCACCGGTCGGGCACCAATTTGACAGCCACCGGGTAAGGACACCTTGGCCTGGCCATAACGGGCCAATAAAGGACCTAAAGCCAAAATACTGGCGCGCATGGTGCGTACAATGTCATAAGGAGCGGTGTGGTTATGTAAATGATCGGTATTGATAAATATATCCGAATGTGCGCCCACAGTCAGTTCTGCCCCCATATGGGCCAATAATTCATTCATGGTGGTAACGTCATGTAAATGCGGCACATTCTGAATGTGTGAGTTGCCTTCGGCCAGTAAAGTGGCGGTTAAGATGGGCAGTACGGCATTTTTGGCACCGGAGGCTTTTATATTACCGGACAGTTTACGGCCACCGTTGATGATGATTTTATTGCTCATGATTGGGTTTGCTGGTACTCATCCGGGGTCATGGCCTGAATGCTCATGGCATGTATTTCATTACCCATCACTGACCCGAGGGCTTGGTGAATGTGGCGGTGTCTTTTAATTTTATTCAAGCCTTCAAAAAGGGGTGAGACAATGGTGGCGGCATAATGGCGCAGATCGTCACTGTGAACGTGAATATAATGGCAATCAATGTGTGCTTTGATTTTTTCTTCTATTATTTTTGGTTCCATCTTAATCAATTGTTTGTTTCTACCCGGGGCATTATCTTTTATAATGACCGGTTTATAAAGACATCATGCGCATTTAACCGGAATATTTAAGACAAAATGACGTCATTTCGGGTTGATACGGTACTTATAATCTGTTCGGGCTGGTTTATGACACCGAACTATCGAGATATTTAATTTATGCTAATACCTTCAGGTTATCTGGTTATAGGACTGATTTTGCTTATTTTTGCGGCCGACAAGTTTATTCTCGGGGCCGCGGCTTTGGCTAAACACTTGGGTGTGTCCACCATGCTGGTGGGTTTGATTGTGGTTGGTTTTGGCACATCCGCCCCGGAAATGGTGGTGTCCGCCATTGCTTCTTTTAAAGGTAATTCCGGTTTGGCCATGGGCAATGCGATTGGTTCAAACATCACCAACATCGCGCTGGTCCTGGGTGTCGGTTTGTTAATCACACCGATGCAAGTCAAGTCCAAAGTCATTAAGCGCGAAATGCCGATTTTGTTAATGGTGTGTTTATTGGCCTTATTTTTGCTATTGGATTTATCCCTGACCTTTATCGATGGCATTATTTTATTGGTTTCGATGCTTGGGGTGACTTTGTTGCTGGGTGTTCTGGGTGTGAATGAAAGCAAAGACAGCTACAGTGAAGAGATAGAAAGTGAATACGATCTCAACATTAAAATATCACATGCCATCTTATTTCTGTTGATGGGTGTGGTTGTTTTACCCTTGGCGTCTCAACTCATGGTGATTGGTGCCACTGATATTGCCCAGTATTTCGGGGTGTCGGATTTGGTGATTGGTTTAACCATAGTCGCCCTGGGTACATCTTTACCGGAATTGGCAGCAATTGTTGCCAGTGCCGCCAAAAAAGAGCATGATTTGGCCATCGGTAACATTGTGGGGTCCAATATATTTAATTTATTGGGTGTGATCGGTATTTCGGGGGTTATCAATGATAATACGTTTTCACGCCGTTTTTTGATGTTTGATTATCTGTATATGGTTATTTTGACGGTGTTTTTGTTCATCGTCTCCATATACTTTGTGTTAAAAGACCGATTTGTGTCACGGCTTATTGGTTTGATACTGGTGTTATTATATAGTGCCTATATGATTTGGTTATTTGTCAGTAAAGCCACATGAAAAAATCTGTTAAAGCACAACAAGCCATTGCGCAGGCGCGCCGGGTGTTTGCCATTGAAAACCAGGCCATTGTTGATTTGCAACAACGTATTGGTGATGACTTTGTGGCAGCCGTTGAAATGATTTTAAACGGCACCGGCCATGTGGTGGTCATTGGCATGGGTAAATCCGGCCACATTGCCGATAAAGTCTCTGCCACGCTGGCCTCCACCGGTACGCCGGCTTTTTTTGTCCATCCGGGTGAAGCCAGTCACGGTGATTTGGGCATGATAACCAATAATGACATTGTACTGGCGATGTCAAATTCCGGCGAAACCGAAGAAGTGCTGGCCATTTTACCGGTGTTAAAACGGATGGGCATCGCATTGATTTCAATGACCGGAAAACCGACTTCTACTTTGGCGAAAAATTCAGACATTCATATTGATGTGTCGGTGAATGAAGAAGCCTGCCCTCTGGGATTGGCCCCCACCGCCAGTACCACCGCCACTTTGGTGATGGGCGATGCGCTGGCGATTACTTTATTGGAATCACGCGGTTTTACCAAAGAAGATTTTGCCCGCTCGCATCCGGCCGGCTCCCTGGGTAAACGCTTGTTATTGGGCATCAGCGATGTGATGCGCACCGGTGAGGACATTCCCAAAGTCTATGCAGACACTAAATTCAGTGAGGCTTTACTGGTCATGACCGAAAAAGCACTGGGTATGGTGGCTGTGGTGAATAAAGATGATCGGGTGTGTGGGGTCTTTACCGATGGTGATTTGCGCCGATCTTTACCCACCATCGATCATTTTAAAGACCATGTGGTGGGAGATTTTATGACCCACAATCCGGTCACCATTCAGGCCAGTAAAATGGCGGTTGAGGCCGCTCAGTTAATGGAAACCCACAAAATTCATTCCTTGTTAGTGGTTGACCGTGATGCACGGTTAACCGGTGCCTTGAATATTCACGATTTATTAAGAGCCGGGGTGGTGTAATGAAACAACAGGTGCCTGATGACATTTGGATAAAAGCCAAAAACATTCGTTTAGTCATTTTTGATGTGGACGGGGTGCTCACCGATGGTGGTTTGTACTTCACTGATGACGGTCGCGAGATGAAAAAGTTTAATGTTAAAGATGGTCTCGGTATTTCATTGTTAATTAAGCATCAGATTGAAGTGGCAGTGATTACCGGACGTAACTCCGTGATTGTGGCCGATCGCATGCGTTCTTTGGGGGTTAATCATGTTTATCAGGGGCGTTTAAACAAACTGGAAACCTATGAGAATCTGAAAGCGGCTTTGCGAATTGATGATCAGCAGGTGGCATTTGTGGGTGATGATGTGATTGATATTCCGATTATGGACAAATGTGGCTTACCGGTGGCGGTGGCCGATGCCCACCCGGCGGTGATTGAAAAAGCCTGTTGGGTTTTGCAGAGAAAGGGTGGAGACGGTGCTGCCCGTCAGGTCTGTGATGTGTTACTCAACAGCCATGATATCAGCGTCACCGGCTATGAATTTACCGGTCAGCAATAAATGACTTTTAAAACCAAACAATTAATTGTGTTGCTGATTTTTGCGCTGCTGTCAGTGGCGGTTTATCAGGGATTTTTTCGCCATCCCGCCGGTACCGATTATGAACCTTTTACCAAAGGTTATGCCTTAACAGAAGTGGTGATGCGATCCACCGATGATAACGGCCAGGTGGTGACCGAAATGCGTTCTCCAAACATGACACATTATTTAGACAAAGAACAAACCCTCATCGAACAACCCAGGGTTCAGTTGTTTACCTCAAATAACACCTGGTTGTTGCAATCCCCATCGGCAGTTTATCAACGTCATCAGCAGTCCTTATATTTTCCGGATAATGTCTCCGTGGCGTCACAACAAGACCCTAAAGTGGTGCTTGAATCTTCGCAACTCAGTGTGGATTTAAATACCCGTGAAGCCACCACAGCGGCAGAAATTAGTCTTGTGCAGCCGGGCGGATGGATGCAGGGGGTGGGTGCACACATTTTATTTAACAACAAACAGATTGAGATCTTAAAAGATGTTTATGCAGAGTTTCAGCCCCGTTAGTCGGCTTGTTTTGGTGTCCCTGTGTTGGACACTGAGTTTTTCCGTGTTGGCCTTGGAAAGTGATCGACAGCAAAAAATCACATTATCCGGTGATGGTTGTATCAGTAAACTCAACCTCGGTCAAACCGAATGCCCCAAAGGTATGGTGATTCGTCAGGGTAGTTTAAAAATTAAATCAGATTATGGTTTGATCATTCATGAAGACACGCAGATTGCCAGCGTTAAAATGACCGGCTCACCGGTTACTATGGAGCAACAAATGGATGATGGCACGCTGATGACCATCCGGGCCAATCAAATCGACTTTGATTACCAGGCGGAAATCGCTTTTCTGCAGGGTGATGTCAGAATTGAAAACAACATCGGTATCAGCACCGGTGAGGCCATGGAATTTAATTTAAAAACCCAAGAAGTGAAAGCGGTCGGCGAAAATAACCAGCAATTCAGATTAGAAATCGATCCCAATAATGATTAAAGCCGACAACATTGTCAAAAGTTACCACAAAAGAACCATCATTGATTCGGTTTCTTTACGTCTGAATGAAGGTGAGGTGGTGGGATTACTGGGGCCCAACGGTGCCGGTAAAACCACCTGTTTTTATATGGTGGTGGGCTTAGTCGATGCCGACAGTGGCCAGATTAGCATTGATGGTGTAGATGCCACGGATTATGGCATGCACCAACGGGCCCGGCTGGGTGTCGGCTATTTACCGCAGGAAGCCTCAATCTTTAGAAAGCTGACGGTGGAAGATAATTTGATGGCGGTGTTGCAATTGCGCAAAGATTTAAACCGTGACGAGCGGGAAAACCGCTGCATTGAATTATTGGAAGAGCTGAACGTGGATCACGTTAAAAACCAACTGGGTATCAGTTTATCCGGTGGTGAACGACGTCGGGTTGAAATTGCCCGCTCACTGGCCATGGAGCCCAAATATATTTTATTGGATGAGCCTTTTGCCGGCGTGGATCCGGTGTCGGTGATCGATATCCAAAAAATTGTCTATCATCTAAAAAGTAAAGGCATCGGTGTGCTGATTACGGATCACAATGTTCGAGAAACGCTGGGTATTTGTGACCGTGCTTATATCCTCAATGCCGGTAAAATGCTCACCGAAGGTAAGCCGGAACAAATCATCGCCAATCCCGATGTGCGAAAAGTGTATTTGGGACAGGATTTTTCCATGTAATGACGAGAGACGTATCGTTTGCCTAAAACCGGGCAATGCGATTGCTATTTAAAACGTATTTCGGTATATTATTAGACAGGAGGTTATGGCAATTAACACGAAATTTGCGCTTATCATTCTACATCTAATTCAACCTGCGGTTGGACTTGGCTGTGAAAAACCTCCCGCCTTTCTCACAATTATCCGGACATTTCTTCAACGCTCTATTTGGCAGCCTCTGTCAGGGTTAATTGTGTTCAATCAAAACCTAAAGCCTAAACATTCATGAGGTAAGAGATATGCAATTAGACATCACCGGTCATCAACTTGAAGTAACTGAACCCATAAAAGATTACATTGACACCAAATTTGAACGCATTCGTCGCCATTTTGACCAGGTCTTAAGTGTTCATGTCATTTTAAGCGTGGAAAAAATCAGACATAAGTCTGAAGCCACCATGCACATCGGGGGAAAAACATTTTTTGCCGAGTCAACCGAAGACCATTTGTATAAATCCATCGATGCCATGGTGGATAAACTGGATAAGCAAATCAGACGCCATAAAAGTAAATTGCACAATTACAATAACAAAGAGGCGATTGCCATTAATCGCACACAATATTAACCCTTCAGACAGATAACATGAGAAAATGGCCTGACAACACGTTAGGCCATTTTTGTTGAATCCATGAAATTTATTGACGTACTGGAAGAAGAAAATATTTTACTGAACTACCACTTTATCAGTAAAAAAAGACTGTTTGAGCAGGTCGGACAATTGTTGGGTGAGTCACGTTCGCAGGGACTTTTTATTTATCACAGCCTGTTGGATCGGGAAAAACTTGGCAACACCTCATTAGGCACCGGCGTGGCTTTGCCGCATGGTCGCTGTTTAAAAACCGATGAAATCCGGGCTTGTCTGATTAAATTATCGCACCCGGCGGATTATGAGGCGGTGGATAATCAGCCTGTACAAATTGTGGTGGGTTTGGTTTTTCCGGTTGACGTCAGACCGGAACACCGGCGATTTCTAAAAGAAACCGCTTACTTATTCAGACAACATGTTTTGTATGAGCAACTCATCCGGATTGATGACAAGCATGAGATGATTGAGACGATATTAGAGGTTTTTGAACAATGCAACAATTAGTGATTATCACCGGCTTATCCGGTTCCGGTAAAACCATTGTGTTACGGGCGCTTGAAGACATGGAATATTACTGTGTGGATAATCTGCCGGTGAGTATGTTGTCTGAATTTGCTGATCATATCAATGAAGATGTGAATTTTTATCCCAAAGTGTGTGTGGGTGTGGATATTCGCAGTCAACAAAAGGCATTGTCTCAATTTCCTGAGACGCTGGAGGCGCTGAAACGCCAATTGCATGTTCGGGTGATTTATTTATCGGCTGCCGAAAAGGTGCTGATGAATCGTTACAGCGAAACACGGCGACGACATCCATTGTCCACCGCTCAGCATAAGCACTCGCTCACTGAAGCCATACGCTTAGAAACCCAACTGATGGCGCCGGTTAAAGAAGTGGCGGATTTGATTATTGACACCAGTCAGTTAAAGGTTCAGCAGCTTAAACAGCAGATTTGGCAAATCATGAACCAAAGTAATCAAAAGGTCACGGTCATCATAAAATCGTTTGCTTTTAAGCGCGGGGTACCCTTTGATGCAGATTTTGTGTTCGATGCCCGTTGTTTACCCAATCCCTATTGGGAAAAAGAACTGCGTCCTTATACAGGTCAGGACAAACCGGTGATTGAGTTTTTCTCACAACAAGCACTGGTGAGTGAATATTTAAACGACTTGTGTGGCTTTACCAAGAAATGGATTAACAAATTTGAAGTTAACGATCGCAGCTATATCACGGTGGCCATTGGCTGCACCGGCGGGCGCCACCGATCGGTGTACCTGGCTGAGTCCTTGCACAATTATTTAGCCGCTAAAAATATCAACAATATGTTGTTACACCGAGAGTTAGAAAGTGCCGATTAACCTGATCTTTGATAAGTGATAACTTTAAACGGGTGATGGGGGTTAGATTCATCAATGGGGTGGTCTGTTTGATGCACAATATGCCAGTCTGACCAGTCTATTTCCGGAAAATAGGTGTCACCTTCAAATTCAGCGTCAATGTGGGTGATAATCATTGTATCTGCTTCGGGTAATAACAGTTCAAATATCTTGGCGCCACCAATAACCATAACTTCTTTTTTAGATTGTAATTGTTGCCAATCGTGAATAATTTTAAATCCATCACGTTGGTAGCCTTGTTGACGGGTTAACACCCAGTTGACCCGTTTGGGTAAAGGTTTTTGAAGTGATTCACAGGTTTTTCGGCCCATCAGGATGGGTTTGTTTAAGGTGTTTTTTTTAAAAATTTTTAAATCCGCGGGCAGGTACCACGGTAAATCATTTTTAGCACCAATCAGACCGTTACGATCACAGGCTGCCACCAGGGTGAAACTCATACCGCCACCTGACCTTTAATGTGCGGATGGGCCCGGTAGTTAATAATTTCAAAATCATCATAGTCAAAACTGAATATATCGGTCACGTCTGAATTAATGTGTAGTTGAGGTGGTGGATAAGGTGCACGCTCAAGTTGTTGTTGCACCTGTTCGCGGTGATTCAGGTAAATATGGGCATCGCCAAAGCTGTGCACAAAATCACCGACCTCAAAACCACAAACCTGCGCCACCATATGTGTCAGCAGGGCATAGGAAGCGATATTAAAAGGCACCCCTAAAAACACATCGGCACTGCGTTGATAGAGTTGGCAAGAGAGTTTGCCCTCATTCACATAAAACTGAAATAAACAATGACATGGTGGCAGTGCAATCTGACTAACATCCGCCACGTTCCAGGCGCTGACAATATGGCGCCGCGAATTGGGGTTGTTTTTTAATCCTTCAATAAGTTGGCTTATTTGATCAATCTGACCACCGTCACCGTCCGGCCATGAACGCCATTGGTGGCCATAAACAGGACCTAAATCACCGGTTTCATCGGCCCATTCATCCCAAATTCTGACCCCGTGCTCCTTTAAGTACCGGATGTTGGTATCGCCTTTCAAAAACCACAACAATTCGTAAATGATGGATTTAATGTGTAGTTTTTTGGTGGTCAGCAAGGGAAAACCATCGGCCAGATTAAATCGCATCTGGTAGCCGAATACACTGAGTGTGCCGGTACCCGTACGATCTTGTTTTAAATGACCGTTTTCGAGGATATGGCGGGCAAAATCTAAATAAGCGCGCATAAAAAAACCTTGCTATAAAATCGCAGTATTATAGCAAGGTTTTCGGTGAGGGCGGTTGCCAATCGGTGCGATTAAGCAAACATACGTTGCACCACATTGGGCGCGTTAAAGTTTTCTAACACGTGATCCACATCAACACCCAGTTGAGACATGCTTAATGCCCCGGTTATGCATGGACGTTCCTTGTTGGAAAACGGTGGTTTTTTGGATAGATCGATAAACCGTGGTTTTTCAAGCACTTTATTTTGGGCATTACGGATTAACAGAATTTCCGGTTTTAAGCGTTTTTGTTTGTTATGTGACAGCACTAAACCAACCGAACCATCGGACAGTTGGACCGGTGAACCGGCAGGGTACAGACCAATGGCTTGAATAAACTCATCCACCAGTTGGGCACTGAACAGTTTGTTTTTTTGTTTAAACAGCCACTCCATCGCTTGCGAGGATGAATACACTTTGCCATAGGGTTTTTTACTGGTCATGGCATCGAAAGTATCGACAATACCGGCAATCTGACCCATCGCAGGAATTTCATCACCAACCAGACCGTAGGGATAACCACTGCCGTCAAACCGTTCGTGGTGGGTTTCGGCAATGGTCAAGACATCATGGGGGATGCTTTTGTCTTTGGCCAAAATTTCAACGCCGAGTTCAACATGGGATTCGAAAATTTTGCGTTCGTTTTCTGTGTAGCTGTCTTTTTTATTCAATAATTTTCGACTGATTTTGGTTTTACCGATATCAGCCAACAACACGCCGGTAACCAGGGTTTCGAGTTTTTCTTCAGCAATACCAAGGTGGCGACCAAAAACAGCCGCAAGAATCGCTGAGCGCAATGAATGGCCATAAACATACTGACCTTTTTCTTTTAATTGGGTTAGCCACACCAGGGTATTGGGATTGCGAATAACCGAATTAACCACCTGTGATGCGATTTGTTTGGTTTTTTTGATGTCAAGGCGTTTGCCGACACGTAAGTTAAAACTGGTTTCTTCAACCGCACTGTTTAAGTCAATCATCAAGGAATGGGCGCGGCTAAATTCACGCTTTATGGGCTTTAATTGCGTGGTGTAATAATCGTGTTTGATGACCAGGGGTTCGGTGCGACTGCGGTATTTGTGGCTTTTATCTTTTTTGCGCAATAGCGGCGAGGGTTTTGAAATCTCAGGTTCTGCCACCAAAGACTTGCCTTTGACCACATCAATATAGACATATTCGCAAAAAGCCTTGAGGTCTTTTATCTCACTCTGGCTGCGAATATAAAAACCCTGGAAAGGGAACGGTGTATCCAGCCATGAACGGTCTAATTTGCAGACGTACATGCCGACCTTGAGATACTTGACGGATATTTTTTCTTTTTCTATGCCCATAATGCTAACCTTTAAAGATTATACCTTTCGTGATTTTAGCACAAGTTTATTCAGTTATAGTGACACAATTCACAAAAAAAACCCAAAAACTGACAATTTTTGTCAGCCCTGAGTTCGTTACAATCAAAAAACCCGGCTGTCAAACACGTTGAAGCCGGGTTTTTATGGTTAATATGACGTGTTAGGACATGGCTTTGATTTTGGCGTTAAGACGACTTTTATGGCGGGCGATTTTATTTTTATGATAAAGTCCTTTACGGGCAACGCTGTCAACCACAGGCACCATTTCGTTGTATAACTTTTGGGCTTGCTCTTTGTCGCCGGCTTCAATGGCAGCGATTACATTTTTAATTTTGGTGCGTGCTTTAGAGCGTTGGCTCATGTTAAGCTGTCGATTTTTTGCAGCTTGTCGAATGCGTTTTCTTGCAGATGCTGAATTGGCCAAAACAGTTCTCCTGACTAATATGGGTTTTAAAAAACGGCGCATTTTCCCATTTTTTTTATAAATAGTCAACGACTGACAAGTTTAATTGGATGAAATAACCCGAATACTTCATGGGTCAATAGAATTTTCGTGAAAAATAATGAAGAAAATTATTCAAATTTCACGAAGTCGATAGATCAGCTATGGTTTATGTGATTTTGAATAAGTTAAAAAGTCAGTTTCCGCGAAAACTGTTTAGCTTGGTGGTCAGTTTTAAATATTTGAGTAAAATTAGTATACACTTTTGTGGTGCATAGGAAAAATCAATCAATATGATCCGTACTGATAAAAAATCCGGGTTAGCTAAATCGACGGGGGTCGTCAGTTTTTTTACATTATTATCCCGGCTGTCCGGGTTTGCCAGGGATGTTTTGGTGGCGCGATTTTTTGGTGCCACGGTCTGGACCGATGCTTTTCTGGTGGCCTTTCGGATCCCCAATTTTATGCGCCGCTTATTTGCCGAAGGGTCCTTTTCTTTGGCCTTTGTGCCGGTACTCAATGAGATTAAGACGCAGCAAAGTGAAGCGTATTTAAAGGCCTATATCAATCATGTATTGGGTGCTTTGTTGGCGGCTTTACTGGTGGTGGTGGCATTGATGGAATTGTTGGCGCCCGGTGTTATTAGTGTATTTGCACCGGGGTTGCTGGATGAACCTGCAGAGGTTTTTGAATCGACAGTCACCATGCTGCGCATCACTTTGCCGTATTTATTGTTGATTTCGCTGGTGGCTTTTTCTGCCGGAATATTAAACAGTTTTAACCGGTTTGCGGTGCCGGCGGCTACGCCCATCTTGTTAAATGCCTGTTTGATTGTGGCGGCCGTTTATTTTCGCGATGGTTTTGATGTGCCGGTGGTGGCGTTGGCCTGGGGCGTTCTGGCAGCCGGTGTTGTGCAGCTTCTGGTACAAATTCCAGCACTTATACGCTTGGGTGTGGTGCCGGTTCCGGTACTCAAAATTCATGATCCGGAAGTTAAAAAAGTGATGAAATTAATGCTTCCGACCTTATTTGCCTCTTCGGTGGCACAAATTAATTTATTGGTCGACACTTTAATTGCTTCGATGTTGCCATTAGCAGCCAGTATTTCATTTTTGTATTTTTCTGATCGTTTGATGGAGTTTCCACTGGGTTTGTTTGGTATTGCCATTTCTACGGTTATTCTGCCTAAATTATCACAGGCATTCGCCGCCAAAGACAACGATGATTATCAAAGAACCATGCAATGGGGCATGTCGCTGGCGATGCTGGTGGCGATACCTTCGGCGGTGGGTTTGTTTGTGTTGGCCAAACCGGTGGTTTATACTCTCTTTACCTACAATAAATTCACCCCACAAGATGCTTTGTACACCTCCTACAGTTTAATGGTTTATATGCTGGGTTTACCGGCTTTTATCGCCATTAAAATACTGCTGCCGGCCTTTTATGCCCGCAAAGACCCGAAATCAGCGGTTCGGATTGCGGTGAAAGCCATGTTGGTGAATGTGGTTCTGAATGTTGTTTTCGTGGCGCTGTTGTATGCCATGGATGTGGTGTCTTTACACATGGGGCTGGCTATGGCCGGTGTCGGCTCGGCCTGGTTGCAGTGTTATTGGTTGTATCAGCGATTAAAGCAAAATGGCATCATCACCAATAGACTGCTGGCGCCTGATTTGTTGCTTAAATTAGTGGTTGCCGTGGTGGTGATGGCGGTGACTTTATGGTTGCTGCCACAGCGTACGGGTGATTGGATCCAGTGGCTGTGGTATCAGCGGTTTGGCCATTTGCTGTTAATGATTGCTGCAGGTGCGATGGTCTATTTTCTGGTTTTATGGCTGTTAAAAGCCCATAAAAGGCTGCTATGAAAATTATTCGTTATCCGCAATACAATCCCCTGTCAAAGCCGTCAGCTGTGACCATCGGTAATTTCGACGGGGTTCACAAAGGCCATCAGGCTTTAATCAAACGCGCCTTAACAGCGGCCAAGACACAATCGCTGCAGTCGGTGGTGGTGACCATGGAGCCTTTACCCTTACAGTACTTTAAAGGCCGCTTCCAAGTGGATCTTATTACACCGTTTAAACAAAAGACCCGTTTAATTCAGCAATTGGGTGTGGATGTGTTGTGTATGTTGAATTTTAACCGGCATCTGGCGCAGCGAAGCGCCACTCAATTCTGTGAAGGGATTCTTGATTTGGGCTTGCAGGCCAAACATATTGTGGTGGGTCATGATTTCAAATTTGGCGCCAACCGGGCAGGTGATGTGGCGTTTTTATCCGCCTGGGGGCGAGCCAATGGCATTCATATTGACGTTATGCCGCCAATAAGTAATCAGCACGGTCGCATCAGTTCCACACAGATACGTTCTTGGTTAGCGGCCGGTGAATTTAAACCAGTCAAACAAGCCTTAGGTCGCGACTATACAATGATCGGGCGGGTGGGGCATGGTCGAAAATTGGGCCGCAGTTTGGGATATCCGACCCTAAACATCGCTTTGAATAAAGGCGGTAACCCCTTGCATGGTGTGTATGTGGTCAAGATAAAAATTACCGGACAATGGCACCAAGGCGTGGCTTCGGTGGGTTATAACCCCACTGTCGGCGGTAATGCCAAGCGCCTGGAGGTGTTTGTTTTGAACTTTGATGCCGATGTTTATGGACATTCTGTTGAAGTTTTGTTTTATAAAAAGTTGCGAAATGAAGTAGAATTTGACAGTCTATGTGCCTTACGCGCAGCCATCGAAGATGATGTGCAACAAACCCAACAATTTTTTGCCGAACATACAGGAGAAATCTGTGAGCCAAGATTATAAAAATACGCTCAATTTACCCAAAACCAATTTTAAAATGAAGGCATCACTGGCCACCAAAGAACCGCAGTGGATTAAGCAGTGGGATAAGGAAAAGCTGTATGAAGCTTTACAGGCACATTGTCAGGATCGCCCATTGTTTGTGTTGCATGACGGCCCGCCGTATGCCAATGGTGCCATTCATATGGGCCATGCGGTTAACAAGGTTCTGAAAGATGTGGTGGTGAAGTCCAAAACCATGTCGGGTTTTAAAGCCCCATATGTGCCCGGTTGGGACTGTCACGGTTTACCGATAGAAGTTCAGGTGGAAAAAAAGATCGGCAAAGTCGGTCAAAAAGTGGATGCCAAAACTTTTCGTGAAAAATGTCGCAATTATGCCGACACTCAAATAGACATTCAGAAAAAAGATTTTAAACGGCTGGGCGTGATGGGTGAATGGGACACGCCTTATATGACCAAATCATTTCAATATGAAGCAGACATGGTGCGGGCGCTGGCAGAAATCGTGGCCCATGGTCATGTGGAAAAAGGTGTGAAACCGGTGAACTGGTGTTTTGATTGTGGCTCGGCGTTGGCTGAAGCGGAAATTGAATATATGGACAAAACCTCGCCGGCGATTGATGTGGCTTTTACGGTGGTTGATCAGCGTATTGCCGATGTGATTAATCTGCCGGATTCTGATTTGCCTCTGGCCATTCCGATCTGGACCACCACACCCTGGACCATTCCGGCTAACCGGGCGGTGTCATTGCACCCGGATTTAGCATATGCGGTGGTAACCGGTCATGAAAAATTTATTTTGCTGATCGCTGAAGACATGATGGCTGAGGTGATGGCACGTTATGAGGTGGGTGAATTTCATGTGGCCGCCACTGTCATGGGACGTGATTTGGAAAACATTCAACTACAACATCCGTTATTTGATTTGCAAATACCGGTGACCTTAGGCGAGCATGTGACCACCGAAGCCGGTACCGGTGCGGTGCATACAGCGCCCGGTCATGGTGCTGATGACTTTTTGATTGGTCAGCAATATAACCTGGAAATATACAATCCGGTGGACGCCCAGGGTTATTATCTGGCGGACACCCCGATGTTTGATGGTCAACATGTCTGGGAAGCCAATAAAACCATAGTCACAGCTTTAGAAAAAAGCGGCCAGTTGTTGCATCATGAAAGTATTCAACACAGTTATCCGCATTGCTGGCGGCACAAGAGTCCGACCGCGTTTCGTACCACGCCGCAATGGTTTATCAGCATGGATAAACAACAACTGCGAAAGCGGGCTTTAAGCGAAATCGAACAGGTTAAATGGATTCCCGACTGGGGTAAGGAGCGCATTTACGGCATGATCGAAAATCGGCCCGAATGGTGTATTTCGCGTCAGCGCACCTGGGGTGTGCCGATTCCTTTTTATGTGCATAAACAAACCGGTCAATTACATCCGGACACACAAAAGATTATGTCAAAAGTGGCTGATTTGTTTGAACAAAAAGGCATGGATGTCTGGTTTGACTTGGATGATGCGCAATTACTGGGCGATGCGGTGGATGACTATGAAAAGGTCACTGATGTATTGGATGTATGGTTTGATTCAGGCGTCACCCATTATTGTGTATTAAAAGCCCGCGAAAACCTGCGTGAACCGGCGGATTTATACCTTGAAGGCTCTGATCAACACCGCGGCTGGTTTCATTCCTCGTTATTAACCGGCGTCGCCATCAATGACCGGGCACCTTATAAAGAGGTGTTGACCCACGGTTTTGTGGTGGACAAAGATGGCAAGAAAATGTCTAAGTCGCTGGGCAATGTGGTGTCACCGGTGGACGTCATGAATAAATACGGTGCTGATATCTTGCGTTTATGGGTGGCCTCGGCCGATTACCGCGGTGAGATGACCATTTCCGATGAAATTCTGGATCGGGCCGCGGACGGTTACCGCCGTATTCGCAACACCGCCCGTTTTATGTTGGGTAATCTGAATGATTTTGAAGCCAAAGATGCGATTGATCTAAGTGATTGTTTGGCCATTGATTTATGGGCTTTACAACGGATGCAGGATTTACAGTCTCAGGTCTTAAAACATTATGATGACTATCAACTGCATCATGTGTTTCAGAAAATCCATCACTTTTGCTCCCAGGATATGGGCGCGTTTTATCTGGATGTGATTAAAGACCGGCTTTACACCGCACAAACCGATGGCCAGGCTCGGCGCTCGGCGCAAACCGTGATGCACCATATTCTCCATGCATTGGTGCGGCTGTTGGCACCGATTGTGACTTTTACTGCCAATGAAATCTGGCAGGCCATGGGTCATGAACGCCATATTTTGTTTGAGCAATGGTATGATTTTCCAAAAGCCGGCAGCCACAGTGCCATAAGTTTGGCTCAGTGGCAATTAATGGCTGAGGTGCGAAAATTGGTGTCCAAAGAACTTGAACAATTGCGGGTGGCCGGCCAGATAGGCGGTTCGCTGGACGCCGATGTGACCATCTATGTGGATGATGAATTACACAAACAACTGGCACCTTTTGCCGATGAATTGCGATTTGTCCTGATTACCTCAAAAGCAACATTATCACCTCTAACTGATACTGACCAAGACACGGTATCCCTGGAAAATCATGCGCTTTGCATTGAAGCAACTCAGGCGCAAGGCAACAAATGTGAACGCTGTTGGCATATTCAGGACAGCGTCGGCCAGGATAGTAAGCACCCGACATTATGTCACCGCTGTGTCATTAATATTGAAGGCACCGGCGAAAAGAGGCGGGTGGCATAATGCGTTTTCGTGATCGGGGTCTGATTTGGTTATGGTTATCAGCGGTTGTCTTTATAGTAGACCAGCTGACGAAATACGTGGCCACTGAGGCATTGACTTTGTATGTGCCTCAAAAGGTTAACAGATTTTTAAACTGGACCTTATTGCATAATGAAGGGATTGCTTTTAGTCTGTTGGCCAATCAGCCCGGTTGGCAACGCTGGTTTATCTTGATTATGGCCTCGGTTATTGTCATTTGGTTGCTCATCTGGTTATTCAACAGCCCGCGGCGATACCGATTACACAATATATCTCTGGCTTTGGTGATTGGTGGCGCTTTTGGTAATATTTATGACCGGGCTGTGTTAGGCTATGTGGTGGATTTTATTCAACTGCACTACAATGATTATTATTGGCCGGCCTTTAATGTTGCCGATTCAGCCATTACTGTGGGTGCGGTGTTGTTAATAATTGATACGCTCTTTAGAAAGCAGGACAAAGAACACAATGAAAGTACTTCTGGCTAACCCGCGCGGATTTTGTGCCGGTGTGGACCGTGCCATTGATATTGTTAATCGCGCATTGGACTCGTTTGGTGCGCCGATTTATGTGCGCCATGAAGTGGTGCATAACCAATATGTGGTGGAAAAACTGCGCGATCGCGGTGCGGTTTTTGTGGATGAACTGGATGAAATTCCGCCCAATCAGATTGTTATATTTTCAGCCCATGGGGTGTCAAAAGCGGTGCGTGAAGAAGCCAGCCGACGGGATTTAAAAGTGTTTGATGCCACCTGCCCCCTGGTCACCAAAGTTCATATCGAAGTGTTTCGCTATTGTAAACAAGGCTATGATTTGGTTTTAATCGGTCACCATGGTCATCCTGAAGTTGAGGGTACTTTGGGTCAGTGGGATAAGCACAAAGGCCAGGGCACGGTTTATCTGGTGGACTCTGTGGATGAAGTTAAAGAACTGACCATTAACAATCCTGACAAAGTGGCTTTCGTCACCCAAACCACCTTGTCGGTGGATGACACCAAAGACATCATTAAAGCGTTGCAAGACAAATTCCCGGCCATCGAAGGCCCCAAGCACGATGATATTTGCTACGCCACCCAAAACCGTCAGAATGCGGTCAAAGAACTCACCGAATTTTGTGATTTAGTGCTGGTTGTTGGCAGTATTAATAGTTCTAATTCAAACAGACTCAAAGAGCTGGCAGAACGCAAGGGTGTTCGGTCCTATCTTATAGATGATGCCAGCCACATTAATCCCGACTGGTTAAACGATGTTGAAACCATTGGTCTTACTGCCGGTGCCTCAGCCCCGGAAAAACTTGTTAAAGATGTGATTGCCTGGCTTAAAACCCACGACAGCGGTCTGAAAGTTGAATCCTTAGACGGCGAACCGGAAAATATGGTCTTTGCCCTACCGAAAGAGCTCAGGTTGGTTCAAACTTCTTAAAACATCAATCATCCAACCGTTTATCGGCTCTTTTATTCCATTGGTCGGAAGCCGCTGATGGTTTCTTGCGTTTTGACAAAAATTTAGACATGATTAACATGTACTTAAGTCAAAACAGCGAGCGCATACAATGAAAGTCAGAGGGTTTACCTTAATTGAGCT
>CAZLAW010000001.1:0-9717 GCA_964557625.1 uncultured Marinicella sp. | reverse complement strand
ATGATGACCATTTCAGTGCGTAATAATCACAATGGTTATTTGCGCTCACAGGCCAATTTCCTCGCTGAAAATATGTTGGATCGGATGCGGGCCAACCCCAACGGCTTATGGAACAGTTTTTATGCCGGTACCGCAGTGCCGGGGTCAACTGTCTGCAATTTAACCAATCCATGTAACTTTCAACAATTGGCTCAGTATGATATGGAGCAATGGGCTCAATCACTTTCATTGGCTTTGCCATCCGGCCAAGGCACCATAAACTGTGTCATAAATGGAACGGTACCGGCTATTTCAAATGCAGTTACACCACCTTCAATTTGGGCACCTGGGGCGCCTTATAATGGAATTTGTACCATTCAAGTTTCTTGGAATGAGTCCAACAGAGATGGTGTTGCTGACCAACAAGTTATGGAGCTAATCGCACAGCCATGAATGTACATAATAAGACGATGAAAAAACAACATAAAACACTTCGATTTCAGAGCGGTTTTTCTTTAATCGAATTAATGGTGGCCATGGTTATTGGCTTAATTGTATTGCTGGGTTTGGTTTCACTGTTTACTAACTCAAGTATTTTGAATAAAGCTCAGACAGGTTTGGCTTCGTTGCAGGAAAACGGGCGTTATGCCATTTCCCGTATTAAAGAGGATGTTGAGCAGGCCGGACGTAAACATTGTGCCACATTGGCGATGCCCAACAATTTTTTTTCTAACTGGAATCAGGGCTATGAGATGGCCAGTTGGTCTGTGGACGCGAATGTCAATTTAAGCGCCACTCAATCAACTGATGGTTTCCCCTTAATAAACCAAATTCAGCTGGATTTGTTGGCTGATCCTGATCAGTTGCCTGATGCGGTTGTTACGGCCGGTTTGGCTGAATACCCGCTAGATCCACAGTATTTTATTCGTGGTCATGAATGTGGCCCGTCAGGTTGTCAACCTGCCGTTGGTATTGTTGGAGGAGATAACTCCGGTGTTATTCCTGCCATAGGTACTAACGATGGAGATCGCGCTGCAAATACGGATATTTTAACAGTGCGATATTTGACCGGCGGCAACCGTGTATTGAATGTGGCCGGCAATGTGATTACCTTAGAAAATTCTGAACCGATATCGACTAATTTAGCCATGGTTGCCGATTGCAATTTTTCGCTCATTGGTAATGCTACATGGAATTTAAACACCTTAAATTTTAACGTTAACCAGCCGATAAATCCTGAAATAAGACCGGATACGCGAGCGTTTAATATGGAACGGGATTTTAGAACAGTGACTTATTACGTTGGCATTGACGATGATCCAAATCGCCCGGGCCGACAGATCAGCTCACTGTATCGTGCTGAAAATGGCATCGCACAACAATTAGTTGAAGGGGTTGAACGGTTTGATGTGTTTTATTTAGCACAAACCCAGACAGGTCATGTGGTTCGTTTAACCGCAGACCAGGTGCAAGCCGTGCAAGGTGGAGGTGACATGAATGGAGATGGTGCATTGGACACCATGATTGGATGTATTAACCCGCCTAAAATGGCTGAATCAACCCAAATTAACGGTGTGCAGTTGGCAAACGGACCGGGTTGTCTCTGGCGTTCTATTTACGCCATGGAAATTCACGTTTTAATGAATACCGTGAATGACAGTTCAATGATCGAAAGTGAGCAGTTTATTTATTCACCGGATGGAAATATGGTGCAAACACCCAATAAAACTTTACCCTCAGGTATCGACCGGGAGCGTATGTATCGCAGAGAATTCACCGCCACAATCCCCATCAGGAGTTATACCTTATGAAGCAAATAAAGTCATCTTATAAACAGCAACAAGGCGCGGCTTTGGCCGTGGGTTTGATATTATTGTTGATTATAACTTTGATGGGATATGTCGGTATGAAAGGCACCATGCTGCAAGAAAAGATGGCCGCAGGCTTACACAATCGGAGCTTGGCCATGGCCGGTGCTAATTCGGCGGTACGTGCCGGTGAATCTTTCTTATATAATTTAATAGATTCAACCAATTCAGTGCAGGCCTTCGGTACCCCAACAGGGTCCTTGTTTAATTTATATTCTCAGCTCACATCCATCGATGACCCTTCGGCGCCGGTCAATCCAATCGTTGAGTTGTTTAAGCAAAGAAATTGGAACAGTGCGGCAGGAACAGTGCATAGCAATGATTTTACAACGTCATCATATAACGGTGCACTTTCACAGCAACCTCAATATATTATTGAGGAATTACCCTATAAAGCCGTTTATGATGGTTCAAGAGATGACGATGAAACAGGCGGCCCCAGTAGTACGGAAGAACAAAAAGTTTTTTTAGTCACCGGCAAAAGCGCAAGTGGCGATGGACGAACCATTGTCTTGGTGCAATCCATGTTTACTGCAGTTATCAGCAGTTCGTCAACAAATTAAGTAGAGGTTAATATGTATAATAACAGAGTATTTACACTTTTTGGTATTTTTACCATCTGCGTGTTAGCCGGCGTAACTCCGGCCAAAGCTTCTTTACTACAGCTATCACATGATCCGTTGTTTCTGAATCAAACGGTTCCGCCTGCGATTGCGGTGACTTTAGATGACTCAGGCAGTATGGCGTGGGGCTATATGGGAAATAGCAGTGGGAATAATTTTGTGACACCGACCGAGAACCGAATCTATTACAACCCGAATATTAAGTACACCCCGCCGATTAAGGCCGATGGTAGTCAAATGCCTAATTCTGATCCTTATAATGCTTGGGTGGACGGTTATCCTAATAATATGAATGCTACCATAAATTTAACGACAAAATATATTCCTATTAATGAATATCTTTATAATCGTTGGGATGATAATGTCCGGATAAACTTCAAACGCACCGGTGTTAATAATGTTAATCAAAATTGGATTGATGATTATACCTATACAAACTATCATCCAAATTGGTCCAATGCCGGCACGAGGGCTTTCTATTTAACTAAACATGCCAATGGTACTTTTACAGTTAATTATATTCATGATGCGAATGAATTACAGAACTTTGCTAATTGGTATTCTTATTACAATAGCCGCATGAAGTTAGCCAGAGCCTCTATTAGTCGTGCTTTTGCCGGTTTCGGTCCCAGTTTTAAAATTGACTGGCAGAGCCTGCATAAAGATACAACACTAAATAATTTGTCAAAATTTGAAAATACTCACCGTGATAACTTCTATGAATGGCTTTTTAAATCGCCGACCAATGGCGGAACACCCTTAAGAAACGCTTTTAAACGTGCGGGTCAGTTATTTGAGCAAAGCAGTAGTTATGACTCAGTTGATTTTAATACCCAATTATCCTGTCAACAAAACTTCCATATTGCGGTCTCAGATGGTGAGTGGAATGGTGGTTTTTCAAATCCGTCTGGGTTTAAACATGATAATCAATCCTTAAGCACGTTACCCGGTGACACTGGTACCACGACACAACCTGGTCCAAAGTACGGCTCATATAATGGCACAGGTGAACAAGTAATTTATCCTTACAGCGGTGACAACAACAGCTTAGCGGATGTTGCTTTCCATTACTGGGCCAATGATTTGATGCCCAGTCTTAATAATAATGTTAAACGTTATAAAAAAGATTACAAGAATGCATCCGGTGCCAATATTAATTTCGGTGGTAACACCGATGAATGGGCGAATGATGAGTTTGTCTGGAATCCGAGAAATAATCCTGCCTATTGGCAGCATGTGGTGACCTACAATGTCGGTATGGGTTTGGAATCATCTCTCGTACTTGATCAGATGGCCGGTGGCGCATCATGTGTGACAAATTCCATTAGTGATCCGAAAGAAGCAGTTTATCAGGCCTTACGCGACGGCAGTTGTTCCTGGCCGAATAATAATATTGATGATGTCTGGCACAGTTCTATCAACAGTCGCGGCGATTTCTTCAGCGCCAATGACCCGGAAGAACTGATTAAAGCTTTAAACAATGTGGTGAATGATATTTTGGAGCGGTTGTCACGGGGTAGTTCATCCACCATTTCATCAGGCGTTATTACCAACAATACGCTGGCATTTTCACCGGGTTTTGATTCTTCCAAATGGTCAGGAAACCTGATAGCCAGAGAAGTGAATGCGGACGGAAGCTTTGGAACTGCTAAATGGGATGCATCATGTGTCTTAACCGGTGGTTTATGTGCCGCCACCGGCACCCATGTCACAAAGCAGTCCATCCGCAACATTTACACGTATGATAAGTCGTTGGATTTGGTGCCTTTCAACACCGGTATGCCGGCTTCATTGAAAAGTCAGTTAGCGAACCAAGCCAGTGACTTGATGAGCCAAACAGGCGTGTCGGTGAATGAACTTATTGATTATATTATCGGTGATCAGAGTAATGAAATTGCTCAGGGCGGCGTTTTGCGTAATCGCAGCAGTATTCTGGCGGATATCGTGCATGGCAGTCCATCTGTTGTCAGAGGGCCCAATGCGGGCTTTGAAGACGGAGACTGGCCGGTAGGCACACCAGAACAACTGGCAGCCGCAAATGGTAACGGTTATTTAGATTTTCAAATTGCGAAACAAAACAGACACAATGTTTTGTATGTGGGCTCCAACAGTGGCATGCTGCACGCATTTGATGCAGAAGACCCAACCACCACCCGGGAATATTGGTCGTTTATCCCCAGTAAGGCCTTTGACAATATTCATCGGTTGGCTAATCCGCAATTTAAACATTGGTCGTATGTTGATAACACCCCTATTGTTCGGGATGTTTATTTTAATAATAAATGGCGTACCGTCTTAATTGGCGGCATGCGTTATGGTGGGCAGGCCTTTTTCGCATTGGATGTTACAGATGGCCCATCCACCACCCCTAAAGTGTTGTGGGAATTCACTGATGAAGATGATCCCGATATGGGTTATTCCTACGGTCAAGCCACCATAACCAGAATCAGCAGCACCGGTGAGTGGGTTGCGTTGTTGCCTAATGGTTATAATAACACCCAAAACTGGACAGATGACCCATCAAACCCTGATGATCTAAATGTGTCAGGCAGTGGTAATGCCGTTTTATATGTCGTAAGACTTAAGGATGGAAAACTATTGGCCAAATTAGACACCGGTGAGGGATCCCCGGTTAATCCTAACGGACTGGCTTCTGCTGTGGTTGTTGATTCCATCTATGCTGACAAAACAGGCGGTGTGGGGGTAGGTATAGACCAGGGAGGGGATTATGCTTACGCCGGTGATTTGTACGGTAATTTATGGCGTTTTGATTTGACCAGTCCTAATTACTCTGATTGGTCCTCGTCAATTACCCGTTTGGTCAAAGCCAACACGAAAAAACACCGACCCATAACCACCAAACCCAAAGTGGTTGCGATACCCAGAAACTACCGTTCTAATCAAAAAGATGTGATGGTTATGTTCGGTACAGGTAAATATATTGAAATACCAGATCGGTCTATTAATTTACCAGCTGAACAGTATATGGTGGGTGTAATGGATGGTCTCGCTTCAACTAATCAAGACCTGAACATAACCAGTGGTGATTTTGTTGAGCAGGTATTTTCTACTAATGGGGGAATTCGTACACTTTCTGACTATCCAGTTGATCTGATGACTAAGAAAGGATGGCGGGTTAAGTTGCCGGAGCAGGGTGAACGACTGGCTAATCCGTTAACATTGTTAGCTAATCAAGTGCTTATCGCACCGACGACCGTAACTGCAGGCATTGATCCTTGTGAGGCCGGTGGACGTAGTTGGATTTCTGCCTTTAATCCGCTAACAGGCGGAACACCAAGAGTGGGTAATATATTCAGACTCAGAAATGGCGGTCTCATAGAAGAAGGAACTGGGTTGTTAATTAATGATTTAATCATTGGTGGGGTGAATATATTAAAAGACAGATTGGGTGAAATTTTCATTCCTGTCGAAGGCACTGCAGCATCACAGTTGGATCCTATTATTCTCAAAGGCTATAACTGGCGTCGTCGCAATTGGACCAATTTATTAACTGAATAAGGTAGGACTATGAACACTTTTCATTTTAAATTAACTTTGATTTTCTTGTTATCTTTGTTCATTGCAACTGGTATCAATGCTCAAAACAAGTCTGTCAGTCGTTTGGTTGAAGCGACTTTACAAGAAGTTAATACGGCTAATCGCCAGGTGGTATTTAATAATCAACGATATCGTTATGAGCCGGATTTAAAAAACGCCTTATATCAGTATGAAGATGCGGATAAAATGCTGGATATATATGACCTGGAAGTGGGTGAAACATACTTTTTCAACCTTTACCAAAGTGACATAAATCAGCGTGATGATTTTAAATTAATCTTTGTAGCACAAGAACCACAGGCAGAATAATGTTAAATCGTAAATATAAAGGCTTTAGCTTAATTGAACTCTTGGTGGTGATTGCCATTGTGGCAATGTTGGCAGCCTATGCCATACCCAATTACCGTCAATATGTGTTAGAAAGCAGAAGAGCCGAAGCCCAGAATCGACTGCTGGAAATCGCCGGGATGTTTGAGAAGTTTTATGCCAACACCAATCGTTATCCCAATGGTTTAACGGGGGGTGGTAATAACTTGAACTTAAATGCCAGTTACCTAACCTGGGATGACTATCAAATCACCGCCAATACGGGCGGTGGATGGACTTTAATAGCCACAGCCATCGGTGGTCAAACAGATGATAAAGCCTGTCCGGTGATTAGATACAATAATTTAGGTCAAAAAACACCGCTTGAATGCTGGCAGTAAAATGAGATGGTCGAGAATGTAAGGGCGATTTAATATCGCCCTTCTTTAAGAATGCGTTGTTTCTGGCGGTTCCAGTCTTTGTCTTTTTTGTCCGCGCGTTTATCGTATAGTTTTTTGCCTTGGGCCAAGATCAATTTTAATTTCACATTACCCTTTTTCCAGTAGAGGCTTCTGGCCACCAGGGTCAGGCCTTTGCGTTCGATCGCACCGATTAAATAATCAATTTCATGCTTGTGCAACAGTAATTTCTTTAGCCTGTTGCTGTCAGGTTCTATGTGGGTGGAAGCGGTGTCCAGCGGGGTGATGTGACAGTTGGTCAAAAACACTTCGCCTTGTTTAATATAGACATAACTTTCGGCCAGGCTGACTTTTCCCGCGCGCAGGGCTTTGACTTCCCAGCCCTGTAGTTCAAGTCCGGCTTCAAATTCCTCGATAAAATGGTATTCGTGTGAGGCTTTTTTATTGACAATAATGGTGTTATTGTTTTTCTTTGCTTTAGCCATAAATTAAATATTGTGTTCCCGGGTTCTGTTAAAATACCGCCTTTATTTTACCAAAGTGGTCACGTTAAGCGACGATTTCAAGCAAAATGACTGAGATTATCAAATCTGCCATTGTACCGTATAGCGCCCATGATATGCGGCAGTTGGTCAATAATGTACCGGCTTATCCGGAGTTTTTGAAATGGTGTGAGCACGGTTATATCCTTGATTCTTTTGCCACCGGCTATGAAGCGGGTATGCAGGTTAAAATCAAAGGCATCCGGGTGGATTTTAGTACCATTAACACCCTGATTGATGACACTGAGTTTTTAGCAGTGGCCATGACTTTATCTAAAGGCCCTTTTCGACGTTTGCAAGGCTATTGGCGATTCATTCAATTATCCGAATTGGGCTCTAAGGTCCAACTGGAATTATCTTACGAGATTAAATCAAAAATGATTGGACGGATGTTTGCCAAAGGTTTTGATCAGGTGGCCTCACAACTGGTCAGTGACTTTGTGAGAAGAGCCGGGGATGTGTATGCTTAATATCGAGGTGATTTATGCCACACCGGAACAGCAGAAGTTGATTGAAATGGTGGTTAAACCCGGTACCACGATTGAGCAAGCGATTACCCAATCAGGTGTTATGACGCAATATCCGGAGATTGATTTGGCCAGGAATAAAGTGGGTATTTTTAGTCAGATTAAGCCCTTGGATTATCGTCTGAAAAATGGTGATCGCATCGAAATATACCGACCTTTGATTGCCGATCCGAAAGCCAAAAGACGTGAAATAGCCGAGAGGAATAAAACAAAATAGCTTGGACTTGATTTTATTAACCACTAAGATCACCAAGTATTCACAAAGAGTACAAAGACATTTATTCTGTTTCTTAAAGACACTGGTTACCGGTATTTCAGAGGACAGAAGACTGAAAACGGAGGACAGATAACTGATGAGAATTATCAAAAGTAACCTTACTCCTTATCATCTTCAGGGAAATAATTACCTTCGGTTCTGACCAATTCATTGTCCTCAAAGTATAAGGTGAGTTTTTTGAGTTTTTTAAACTCGCCTTTTACTTTAGATGTGTTGATATAATCCCAGCGATCCTGGTTAAAAGGGTCGGCGATGGCGGGCGTACCTAAGATGATGGCCACTTGTTTTTTGGTCATGCCGGGTTTAATTTCATTGATGTCTTCTTGTTTGAGAATATTCCCCTGTTGAATCGGGGTTTTGTAACAGGCGGTTAAACTCAACAGAATGGCGAGTAGAATAATTTTGATTGAAATGCTTTTCATGGGTAATATTGTCCAAATTTGTGTGCCAAATGATACAATAAATTTAATCAAATAACAGTTAAAAATTAACATGGCAAAAAATGAAATCAAAGAAGCCGGTTTAAAGGTGACTTTGCCCCGGCTGCAAATTTTAGAATTCCTGACAGCCAATAAGGGTAAGCATTATACTGCTGAAGATATATTCACTGAAATGAAAATGGCCGATCAGGATTTAGGTCTGGCGACCATTTATCGGGTATTAAATCAGTTTGAAACCGCCGGCCTGGTGATGAAACATCAGTTTGAAGAAAATCAGGCGGTGTTTGAAATTGACACCGGTGAGCATCATGATCATATGGTGGATATCAACAGTGGCAAAGTGATCGAGTTTTATGATGAACAATTAGAAAAACTCCAGGAAAAAATCGCCAATGAGCATGGTTATGATTTGATAGACCATAAAATGGTTCTTTACGTAAAAAAGAAAAAATAAATGGATATTTATAAAGAGTTTTACTTAGAATCGGCTCATTGGTTACCGAATGTGCCTGAAGGTCATAAATGCGGTCGTTTACATGGCCATTCCTTTAAAGTCATTATCACGGTGAGTGG
Organism: uncultured Marinicella sp.; assembly: GCA_964557625.1. Classification (GTDB taxonomy): domain Bacteria; phylum Pseudomonadota; class Gammaproteobacteria; order Xanthomonadales; family Marinicellaceae; genus Marinicella. Next base: position 605 of record CAZLAW010000001.1, on the reverse strand, counting down.
TAAGCCCGGTAAGGACAGTGGCTGGATTATCGATTTTGCGGATATTAAGTCCGCATTTAAACCACTTTTTGAGCAATTAGACCACCAGTGCCTGAATCACGTTAAAGGTCTTGAAAACCCCACCAGTGAACGCCTGGCGCAATGGATTTGGCGTGCGCTCAAACCGCAATTACCACAACTGTCACAAGTCGAAGTGTGTGAAACCTGCACCTCAGGCTGCATCTACCGTGGTGATGACTAAAATTTAAAAAAACCTACTGATTTTAATTGACTATCTTTGGATAAATGATGATAATACGCAACCTCTTTGTGGGGCTATAGCTCAGCTGGGAGAGCGCAACACTGGCAGTGTTGAGGTCAGCGGTTCGATCCCGCTTAGCTCCACCAACAAAGAGTTTTATAACAAAAGTCCTTGCGTCCCCTTCGTCTAGTGGCCTAGGACTCCGCCCTTTCACGGCGGCAACAGGGGTTCGAGTCCCCTAGGGGACGCCATCTTTATGCAGCCGATACATAAAGATTCATAGAGTTAAGTGTTATCATCGGAAATGTTCTTGTGTCCCCTTCGTCTAGTGGCCTAGGACTCCGCCCTTTCACGGCGGCAACAG